>CABUTH010000012.1 GCA_902494465.1 uncultured Collinsella sp. | reverse complement strand
GTCCTGACCGTCCTCGCCGAGGCGCGCAACACGTCCGTCACCCCGCCGTTCCAGATCGAGGACGGCATCGAGACGAGCGAGGACACCCGCCTGCGCTATCGCTATCTGGACCTCCGTCGTCCCGAGATGATGGCCAACCTCAAGCTGCGCTCCGACTTTACCTTTGCCATTCGGGAGGCGCTGCACAACCGTGAGTTCATGGAGGTCGAGACGCCCTCCCTGTTCAAGTCCACGCCCGAGGGCGCTCGCGACTTCATCGTTCCCAGCCGTATTCAGCCGGGTAACTTCTACGCCCTGCCGCAGTCCCCGCAGCTCCTGAAGCAGCTGCTCATGGTCGGTGGCGTCGAGCGCTACTACCAGGTTGCCAAGTGCTTCCGCGACGAGGACCTGCGTGCCGACCGTCAGCCCGAGTTCACCCAGGTCGATATCGAGATGTCCTTCGTGGACCAGAACGACGTCATGAGCGCGCTCGAGGAGGTCCTGGCCGACGCCTTCGGCCGCATGGGCGTCGAGATGCCTACGCCGCTGCGTCGTATGGACTACTGGGAGGCCATGGACACCTATGGCTCCGACAAGCCCGATACCCGCTATGGCATGCACCTGGTCGACCTGACCGACATCTTCGCCAACTCCAAGTTCAAGGTCTTTGCGACTGCCGCAAACGAGGAGGGCTCTGTCGTCAAGGCCATCAACGCCAAGGGCGCCGGTGCCTGGGCACGTGCCAAGATCGATAAGCTTGCCGGCGTGGCCTCCACGTTTGGCGCCAAGGGCCTGGCCTGGATTGCTTTCCGCGAGGACGGCTCTATCAACAGCCCCATCGTCAAGTTCTTCTCGGACGAGGAGATGGCGGCTCTGCGCGAGCGCATGGATGTCGAGCCCGGCGACCTTGTGATGTTCGCCGCCGGCCCGCGCTTGCTCTCCGACGAGATCCTGGGCGGCATGCGTTCGCACATGGCCAATGCGCTCGAGATCAAGCGCGAGGGCCACGACTTCCTGTGGGTCGTCAACTTCCCGCTGTTCCACTGGGACGAGGATCGCAAGGCCTATGCTGCCGAGCACCAGCCCTTTACCCTGCCGACCGAGACCGACATCGCCAAGATCGAGGCCGACCCGTTGGCAGCCGGTTCTTGCACCTACGACTTTGTCATGGACGGCTTTGAGGCCGGCGGCGGCGGTATGCGTATCCACAACGCCGAGATGCAGATGTCCATGCTCAAGCTCCTGGGCTTTACCGAGGAGCGTGCCGAGTCTCAGTTCGGCTTCCTCATGGAGGCCCTCAAGTTTGGTGCGCCCCCGATGGGCGGTTTCGCTCTGGGCCTGGACCGCGTGTGCATGCTGCTCACCGGTTCCGACTCCATCCGCGACGTCATGGCGTTCCCCAAGACGGCCAGCGGCTCCGACCTTATGTCGGGCGCTCCGAGTGCCGTTAGCGGCGCCCAGCTCAAGGACGTCAGTCTGCGCCTGATGTAGGCGAGCGGCTACATCTTGCTTGCAACGAGGGAAGGACGTGTGTCTTCCCTCGTTTTTTATACGCCGAGGTTGCGAGGGTATAGGTTGACTGGGCGTCGCGGAAACTACGTCCCAGAATTTGCGTCCAAAACGGGTCGCAGTTTCCCAAACAGGCCCCTTTGGGAAACTGCGTCCCAGAATCCAGCCAAATAACGGGTCGCACTTTCCGGTTGAGCCTTCTGGCGGGCTTCAACAAGCATCTAACGCTACAATAACTACCACATGGCTGGGTTTGCCAGCCGAATGTACGATGTCGTGGGAGGGGACATGGTCGAGTTTACAAAGACGATTAAAGATCCGTTGGGATTGCATGCCCGCCCGGTTGCGCTGCTCTATGACATCATTGCCAAGCATCGTTGCGACGTGTCAGTCAGTATCGGCGATCGCCACACGGATGGCCGCGATGTCATGGGACTCATGGCTCTCTACGGCGAGTGCGGCGAGGACATCATCTTCCGCGTTTCGGGCGTAGACGAGGCTTCCTGCGTTACGTCGATCAGAAATCTCTCGCTCTAAGCATGATAGGGCGTGGTAAAGGATGGTCCTTTGCCGCGCCCTTTTGTTTCGTATAGGAAACTTTTTCGAAATCTGAATGGGGACCCTTTCCAAAAAGTTAACCACGTGTTAGTTTACTAAAGCGAACATAGGCGTGGTTAACTTTTACCGCGTCGATGTTGAGGACGAACTGACGTTAGGAGCCACTCATGTCTTGCGGACCGCAGATGCCGGCAATGCCGCTTTCGATGGTAAAAGCGGGCGAAACCGTGCGCGTGTCTCGTGTAAAGGGCAATGAGGATATGAAGCACCACCTCAAGGACCTCGGCTTTGTCGAGGGCAGCGAAATCCACGTGGTGAGCTCGAGTGGCGCCAATATCATCGTCACTGTGCTCGGCGCACGCTTTGGCATCGATTCCAAGGTTGCCATGCACATCATGACCGTCGGTTAGTCCACAGCATTTGATAAAAACCGAAAGGGGGACAAGAGGATGAAGACGTTGGGTGACGTTAAGGTGGGCGAGAGCTCCACCATCGTCAAGCTTCACGGTGAGGGCGCGCTTCGCCGCCACCTTATGGACCTGGGGCTCATCAAGGGCACTTCGTTCAAGGTCGTAAAGGTAGCACCGCTCGGCGATCCGGTCGAGATCAACGTGCGCGGCTACGAGCTTTCCATCCGCAAGGAGGAGGCGGCCGTCGTCGAGGTCCAGTAGGGGCTTGCTACGTATATTTCTGCAGATAAAGTTAGGTTTTTCTAACTTAATGCAGCACTTTGAAGCACATTATCCAGCCTGCGCGGAGAAAGCAGCGCAGGCACACAAGGAAGAAGGATTGAATGGCGGATTCTCAGATCCATGTCGCGCTGGCGGGTAACCCCAACTGCGGCAAGACCACGCTTTTCAACCTGATCACCGGCGCCAACGGCTACGTTGGCAACTGGCCCGGCGTCACGGTTGAGAAAAAGGAAGCCAAGCTCCTAAGCGACAAGAACGTTACCATCACGGACCTCCCCGGCATCTACTCGCTTTCCCCCTACAGCCCCGAGGAGCAGTGCTCGCGCGATTACCTCATGAGCGGCGAGCCCGATGTTGTCGTCCAGGTTGTCGATGCCACCAACCTCGAGCGCAACCTGTACCTGGCGCTTCAGGTCATCGAGACCGGTCTGCCCGTGGTCGTCGCCCTCAACATGGCCGACCTGGTCGAGAAGAACGGCGACAAGATCGACACGGACAAGCTCTCCAAGAAGCTCGGCTGCCCGGTCATGATGATCTCCGCTCTTAAGAACAAGGGCATCAAGGAGCTCTTCGAGCAGGTTAAGAAGTCTGCTGCTTCCAAGGGCCAGGTGCCGGAGCACAAGTTCGACTCCTCCATCGAGGACGTTCTGGACCACATCGAGAACAACCTTCCGGTGAGCGTTCCCGCCAACAAGCGCCGCTATTACGCCGTTAAGCTGTTCGAGCGCGACGCGGACGCCTGCAAGCTCATCAACCTCACCAAGGAGAAAGCCGCTCGCGTGGAGCAGCTGGTCGCTCAGTGCGAGCAGGACTGCGATGACGATGCCGAGTCCATCATCACCGGTGAGCGCTATGGCGTCATCGCGCACATCATCGATGAGTGCATGACCAAGGCTCCGGCCAAGATGAGCACCTCCGAGAAGATCGACCGCGTGGTTACCAACCGTATCCTGGGCCTGCCGATCTTTGTGGTCATCATGTTCTGCGTGTACTACATCGCCGTTTCTACCTTGGGCGGCACGGTGACCGACTTCACCAACGACCAGCTCTTCGGTACCGACGGTTGGTATGTGCTCGGCCAGGGTCGCGACGCCTACGACGCGGCCGTCGAGGCTGCGGGTGACAATGCCGACTCGGTCGACCCGGCACAGTACGGCCCCTATGTCCCGGGTATCACCACCGTGGTGCACGACGCCCTTGTGGCGGGCGGCACCGAGGACGGTGGCCTGGTCGATTCGCTGGTCTGCGACGGCATCGTCGGCGGCCTGGGCGCCATCTTCGGCTTCGTCCCGCAGATGTTCCTGCTGTTCGTCATGCTGTCCTTCTTGGAGGACTGCGGCTATATGGCCCGCGTCGCCTTCATCATGGACCGCGTGTTCCGCCGCTTTGGCCTGTCCGGTAAGTCCTTCATCCCCATGCTCGTGTCCTCGGGCTGCGGCGTCCCCGGCGTCATGGCTACCAAGACCATCGAGAACGAGAAGGACCGCCGCATGACGGTCATGACCACCACGTTCATTCCCTGTGGCGCTAAGCTGCCGATCATCGCCCTGCTCATGGGTTCCATCATCGGCGATTCTTCTACCACCGCCGCGTGGATCAGCCCGCTCTTCTACTTCCTGGGCGTCTTTGCCGTCATCGCCTCGGGCCTCATGCTCAAGAAGACCAAGCTCTTCGCCGGCCGCCCGACCCCGTTTGTCATGGAGCTCCCCGCTTACCACTTCCCGGCGATCCGCTCCTGGGCGCTGCACGTGTGGGAGCGCTGCTGGGCCTTTATCAAGAAGGCTGGCACGGTCATCTTCGCGTCCACTGTCGTGGTTTGGTTCCTGTCCAACTTTGGTAGCTACAACGGTTCCTTTGGCTTCCTGCCTGCGATGGACGGCATCCCCGAGGAGTTCATGGACTACTCCGTGCTTGCCATGCTCGGCAACCTGGTCGCTTGGATCTTCGCCCCGCTCGGCTTTAGCACCTGGCAGGCAACTGCGCTGACTGTCTCCGGCCTTGTTGCTAAGGAGAACGTCGTCGCCACCGCCGGCTCGCTGCTGTCGGTTGCCGACGCCGCCGAGACCGACCCGAGCCTGTGGACCGCGTTTGCCGGTATGTTCCCGACTATGGGCGCTTGCGTTGCCTTCGGTGCCTTCAACCTGCTGTGCGCTCCGTGCTTTGCCGCCATGGGCACTATCCGCAACCAGATGGATTCCGGCAAGTGGACTGCGATCGCCATCGGCTACGAGTGCGCCTTTGCTTGGGTGATCGGCCTGTTCATCAACCAGTTCTACAACCTGCTGGTCCTTGGGCAGTTTGGTGTCTGGACGGTTGTGGCCATCGTGCTGCTGGTTGCGATGCTCTTCCAGATCTTCCGTCCCATGCCCAAGCATGCATGGACCGACGAGGACGAGACCAACACTGCGTCCGCCGCAGTTTCCGCTTAAGTCCGAATAAGGACCAGCCCCTTTTCACGAGCCCGGGTGTCCCAGCGACCCCGGGCTTTTTGTGCATGGGAGACAGATTACTTTGCCCCAGAAGTTAAGATGTGGCGTTTCCGCAGATAAAACCGACCAAAATAAACCTGTCCCTTTTTGGTAGGTGGAGAATGGGGTAAAGTAAGTGGTGGTTAACTAGAGGAGGCTTGCTATGGCACCTATCGATATTGTTGTACTGGCTGTTATCGGTATTGCGTTTGTCGCGGTATGCGTGCGCATCTACCGCAAGGGCACCTGCGCCGACTGCGCTCAGGGTGGCGTTTGCACGGGGCATTGTTCCAACAAAAAGACGTGCGCTGCACTTAAGGGCGTAGACAAAATCGCCGAAGACTTGGGTCGCGGTATCAAATAAGGTCCGGACATCCAAGCGCTCCGCGGGCATCCGTTCGCGGGGCGCTTTGTGCATTTGAGGGAGAGCACGGCGAGTCGAAGAGTATTTTTGGGGTATCGTTAACTGGACTATTAATTGGCAACTTATCTATAACGGAGTAACCGCATGAGCGCTCGCGTAACCATGAAGGACATAGCCGCCGAGCTTGGCGTTTCCATCAATACCGTGCACAAGGCCCTGACGGGAAAGGCCGGCGTGAGCGAATCCGTGCGCGCCAAGGTGAACGCTAAGGCCGAGGCCATGGGCTATCACCGCAACACAAGTGCCTCAAGCCTGCGCCGCAAGGATATCAATCTGGTGTTTTGCCTGCCCCGCGCATCGCGCGAGGGAGCGTACTTTTTCCGTTACCTGTGGGAAGGCTGCAATCGCTTTGAACAGGAGGTCATCGACCGGGGCATTACGGTTGAGCGCGTTGAATTTGGCGTGGGCGGCTACGCTGATGCACTCGAGCAAATCGACGAGCGTCTGCAGGTGGGCGAGAAGATTGATGGCTTGCTCGCCTATGCGCCGGGCGACGATCGTGCGACTGAGCTTTTGGGGCAGATCGCCGAGGCGGGCGTGACGATTGAGCTTGTCGACGGCGACCGTCCGCATTTGAATCGTTTGGGTGCGAGCTTGGCCGATTATTCGACGGCAGGCAGCCTTATGGCCGAGCAGGCGGCAAACCTGGTCCATGCTTCTGGGGCCGACGCCCGCGTGCTCCTTTTGACAGGCGACCCATATACCGATTCGCACTATCTAACCGCCCGCGCCTTCCACAATTACCTGCGCGAACGTGATATTCCATGGCAGGTTGAGGATCTTGCAGGTGCCCATGCGCAAGTCAAACAACTCGAGCATGAGCTCGAAAAGCGCTTGAGTGCGCCGGACGCCCCTGAACTTATCTGTAGCGTTTTTGCCGTTGGTTCCGAAGTGGTTGCCGACGCGCTCGTCTCGACCGGCAAGGCCGGTCAGGTCATGGTGATCGGCAACGACCTGTTTCCCGAAAGTGCTCTGGCCTTGCGCCGCGGTATCTTTACCAATATTGTCTATAAGGACCCGACGAGCCTGGCGTATCGCGGCGCTAAGACGCTGGGCGATTATCTGCTGTGGGGAAGGACCCCGACGGAGCCCGTCCAGAAGGGCGCCGTCGAGATGGTATTTGCCAGCAATGTCGACCGCTACTGCGAACTTGCGGGTATTTAGCCGATTGAGCAGGTACCCCCTCTTGCGACGTGCATTTTTGGGAGTATTCAGCATTGGCATGCCCTGAATGAGGTGCAGAACGACTGTTTTAAGTGCCCCCGATGGCGTAATTTGCCATCGGGGGCACTTTTTATGCCGATCGGGCGCTATCTGCGTTCCAAATAGGACGCTGAGGATGGCGCACGGCGCGCTCCAATGCTGAATACTCCCAAAAATGTACGTCGGGACATGACCCACCTGAGCAAAAGCGCTCAAGTTCGGTGTTCGGGGACGCCAACCGGTCCGCAATGCATGCAAGTCACAGCTCCGGCAACCGTTGAACGGGCAAAACCTACCGTTCACCCCATGGTTGTTAGGTGAACGTTCACCTTTTGAGTCGTAATGGATTAGTATGGTGAACGTTCACCTAGAGGATGACGAGCGTATTGTGCGCCCGCTCCGCAAACAAAGGGGTTGTTTGATGAAAAACTTTATGGACGATCAGGATTTCCTGCTGAGCACCAAGACCGGCGAGGAGCTGTTCCACAACTTTGCCGAGGGCATGCCCATCGTCGACTACCACTGCCACATTTCTCCCAAGGAGATTTGGGAGGACAAGCGTTTCGAGAACATCACCGAGGTTTGGCTGGGCGGCGACCACTACAAGTGGCGCCTGATGCGTGCCAACGGCGTCGACGAGCGCTTTATCACTGGCGACGCCCCTGCTCGCGAGAAGTTCCAAAAGTGGGCCGAGACCCTGGGTCGCTGCGTCGGCAACCCCGTCTTTGAGTGGAGCCACCTGGAGCTTAAGCGCTACTTTGGCTACGAGGGCGTCCTCAACGGCAAGACTGCCCAGGAGGTCTGGGACCTTGCCAACGCCAAGCTCGCTGAGGCTAGCTTTACCTGCCGTAACCTGATCAAGCAGTCCAACGTCCGCATGATCTGCACTACCGACGACCCCGCCGACAGCTTTGAGTGGCACAAGAAGATTGCCGCCGACGACAGCTTTGACGTTCAGGTCGTTCCCGCCATGCGCCCCGATGCCGCTTTGCGCATCGAGCGCGGCCAGGAGTTTGCCGACTACTGCAAGCACCTTTCCGAGGTTGCCGACGTTGAGGTCAGCGACTTTGAGGGCATGAAGGCTGCCATTTCCAAGCGCTACGACGTTGCTCACGAGCTGGGCTGCCGCGCCTCCGACCACGCACTCGACTACGTTATGTACGTCCCGGCTACCGCCGACGAGATCGAGGCTATCTTTGCCAAGGGTCTGGCTGCCGAGCCGCTTACCGAGGAAGAGGTCCTCAAGTACAAGACTGCCTTTATGCAGTTCGTTGCCGGCGAGTATGTCCGTCTGGGCTGGGCCATGCAGCTGCACTTTGGCTGCAAGCGCGACAACAACCGCGCCATGTTTGCCAAGCTCGGTCCCGATACCGGCTACGATTGCATCTCCAACTACACGCCGTCCGACCAGCTTGCCGATTTCCTCAACTCCATTCAGGAGACCTGCGGCCTGCCCAAGACCATTCTGTACAGCCTGAACCCCATCGATAACACCATGATCGATACCGTCATGGGCTGCTTCCAGGAGGCTCCGACCGCCGGTAAGATCCAGAACGGCTCCGCCTGGTGGTTCAACGACAACGAGGTCGGCATGCGCGAGCAACTCACGGCTCTGGCTAACGAGGGCGTCCTGGGCAACTTTGTGGGCATGCTTACCGACTCCCGCTCTTTCCTGTCCTATCCGCGCCACGAGTACTTCCGTCGCGTGCTGTGCAGCGTGATCGGCGAGTGGGTCGAGCAGGGCAAGTACCCGGCCGACATGGAGCTGCTGGGCAGTATCGTGCGCGACATCAGCTACAACAATGCGGTCCGCTACTTTGGCTTTGACCTGGACACCGACGAGGCCTAAGCCCGCATCGAATCACATCGAACCCTGGGCGCCGTTGCCAAACGCGGAGCCCCGTTTTGCTTGCACGCTAACAAACATCTAAGGAGACACATAGATGGAGAACATCAGCTACGATGCGCTCGAGAAGATCGGCTACAAGGGCTATTTGCTGCCCAAGGATGCTCCCGAGAAGGTTCTGCAGTTTGGCGAGGGCAATTTCCTGCGCGCCTTCGTCGACCGTTTCTTTGACATGGGCAACGAGGCCACCGGCTGGAACGGCAAGGTCGTCATGGTGCAGCCCATCAACGGTGCCTTTGGCTTTGCCGACGGTATCAATGCCCAGGACGACCTGTACACCGTGCTGGTGCGCGGCAAGGAGAACGGCAACACGGTTGACGAGTCCCGCGTGATCAGCGCCTGCAGCCGCTGCCTTAACCCGTATCGTGAGGACGACTACCGCGCCATGATGGAGGTCGCCGTCTCCGACGACCTAGAGATCATCGTCTCCAACACCACCGAGGCCGGTATCGCCTATGACCCGTCCTGCAAGGCCGACGACATGCCACCTGCGAGCTTCCCCGCCAAGCTTGCCCAGGTGCTCCACACCCGCTGGGCTGCCGGTAAGCCGGGCGTCATCGTCCTCGCCTGCGAGCTCATCGATCACAACGGCGAGGAGTTGCTGCGCATCATGAACCAGTATGTGAGCGACTGGGGCTGGGAGGACGAGTTTGCGCAGTGGATGGCCAACGACTGCACCGTCTGCACCACGCTCGTCGACACCATCGTGCCGGGCCGTATCCGCGACGCATCCGAGGCCGCCGCGGTGGCTGAGCGTCTGGGCTACGAGGATCCCTTCCTGGCCGTGCGCGAGCCCTTCCAGATGTGGGGCATCCAGGGCGACGAGTCGCTTGCCGAGAAGCTTCCCTTTGTGAAGGCTGGTCTTCCGGGTGTCTTTGTGACTCCCGACGTCACCCCGTACAAAAAGCGAAAGGTCCGCATCCTCAACGGTGCCCATACCGCCTTTGTTCCGGGCTCTTGGGTTGCCGGCTTTGATATCGTGCGCGACTGCATGCATGACGAGACCGTTCGCGGCTTCATGAACACCATGCTCTACGACGAGGTCATTCCGACGCTTGCCGCCGACTTGGATGTCGAGGACTGCAAGGCCTTTGCCGCCGCCGTCGAAAACCGCTTCGACAACCCGTTTATTGATCATGCGCTGCTCTCCATCTGCCTCAACTCCACGGCTAAGTGGCGCGCTCGTGACCTGCCCACGCTCAAGGACTACGTTGCCGAGACCGGCAACCTGCCCAAGTGTCTGGCGACGAGCCTCGCTACGCTCATCTCCTTCTACACGCAGGAGCTCGTGTCCCGCGAGGGCGACGGCCTGCACCTGCGTCGCTCCGACGGCACCGAGTACACCGCTCAGGACGACGCCTTCGTGCTCGACTTCTACGCCGCCCATGCCGGCACCGACGATGCCCAGCTGGTGCACGATGTGCTCACCAACGAGCAAATGTGGGGCGAGGACCTTACGCAGATCGCAGGTCTTGAGGAGTTTGTCGTCAGCGCGCTCGCCGTCGTGCGTGCCGAGGGCGCCAAGCAGGCCTTCGCCAACGCTCAGGCGTAAATTTCCGGCGCGGACGCGGGTGCGGGACGGCGTGCCCGCGCCTCGACTTCTGCTCAACCTGTAGGGTTAGGACCATTTGCAATGAACACTATCCAGATTAATCCGGCCGATAACGTGATTGTCGCGCTGTCGCCGCTTGCCAAGGGCACCGCCGTCGCGGTTCCCGGGGTGGGCGAGGTCGTGGCCGCGGAGGATATTCCGCAGGGTCATAAGATGGCCGTGCGCTCGATTGCCGCAGGGGAGGACGTCATCAAGTACGGCTTGCCCATCGGACACGTGACGGGCGATGTCCAGCCCGGTCAGTGGCTCCACACGCACAATGTGAAGACCAACCTTTCGGGCGAGGTCGAGTATACCTACAACCCCACACATCCGGTCGTGGATCCCGTTGAGCCCGAGACCTTTATGGGGTTCCGCCGCGCCGACGGTCGTGCCGCGACGCGTAATGAGCTATGGATCATCCCCACGGTCGGCTGTGTCAACGAAGTCGCCCGTGCCATGTGTGAGCAGGCCCAGGATCTGGTCGATGGCTCGCTGGAGGGTGTTTACTACTTCCCGCATCCCTTTGGCTGCTCGCAGACCGGCGCCGACCATGCCCAGACGCGTCGTCTGCTGGTGGCGCTCTCGCGTCATCCTAATGCGGCCGGCGTGCTATTCCTGTCGCTCGGTTGCGAGAACTGCACGCATCAGCAGGTGCTCGACGAGCTCGGTGACTTCGACCACGAGCGCGTCCGCTTCCTCACCTGCCAGGATGTAGCCGACGAGCAGATCGAGGGGCACAAGATTCTGTCCGAGCTGGCTGACCTGGCCAAGCAAGCAAAGCGTGAGCCCATTCCGGCCTCCGAGCTGGTCATTGGTCTTAAGTGTGGCGGCTCTGACGGCCTTTCGGGCATTACCGCCAACCCCACGATCGGTCGCGTGAGCGATATGGTCGTCGCCCGCGGCGGCACGTCGGTGCTTACCGAGGTGCCCGAGATGTTTGGCGCGGAGAGCATCCTGCTTGACCGTTGCGAGAACGAGCAGGTCTTTAACGCTGCCTCCGACATGCTCAATGGCTTTAAGGACTACTTTATTAGCCATGGCGAGGTGGTCTACGAGAACCCGAGTCCCGGTAACAAGGACGGCGGTATTACCACGCTCGAGGACAAGAGTTGCGGCTGCGTGCAGAAGGGTGGCTCTGCCCCCATCGTCGACGTGCTGCCGTATGCCGGTCAGGTCACCAAGCATGGCCTGAACATGCTGTGCGGCCCGGGCAACGACATGGTATCCACCACGGCGTTGACGGCTGCTGGCTGCCACGTGATTCTGTTCTCGACTGGACGCGGCACGCCGTTTGGCGCGCCGGCGCCTACGCTCAAGGTGTTCACCAATCAGCGTCTGTGCGACCACAAGGCCAACTGGATGGACTTTAACGCCGGCGTGATTGCCACGGGTGAGCGCACGCTCGACGAGGCCGCCCGCGATTTGTACCAGCTGGTGCTACAGACGGCGAGCGGTAAGCTCACGAGTGCCGAGCGCCGTGGCTGTCACGAGATCAGTATCTGGAAGGACGGCGTCTGCTTGTAGCGGCAAGTGCGCCCAAGCATAGCGAGATGTCATCGGCCCCATCGGGAGTGTTCCCGGCGGGGCCTTTTCGTTTCATGGTTAAGTGAATATGTTGGTATATCTGATAAACGTTCACCTATCTCATGGCTGTCCAGCATGGCACCTTTACCAGCAGAAAATAGGTGTGAGGATCTCAATTGTGTCCGTTCAGCGGTAAAAATCGACCGTTCAAGGATATTATTCAAGTGAACGTTCACCTGTCGTAAGCAATCGCGCATAATCTAACTAAACGTTCACCCTGAACGCTGGGCAGACAGATGTCAGTGTGGACTCAACTGTCTTGTTACAAGACAATCGAGAAAAGAGAGGGAGCTCGATGACTAATAAGATCGGAAAAAAGCGTAAGATCACATTCTGGACGCGCTTGGGCTTTGGTATGGGCGGTATGCTCAATTCCGGTGCCCTGACCTTTACGCACAGCTACATGGTGCTGTTCCTGTCCACGGAGTGTGGCCTGTCCGCAGGCGAGGCTGCACTGATCAGCTCGTTTGCCATCTATGTCAACGCCATTCTTTGCCCGCTGATGGGCTTTGTGGCCGATAACTTCTATGCCACCAAGATTGGCCGCATCTTTGGTCGTCGTCGTTTCTGGATCTTGCTGGCCATCCCGATGATGATCGCCGAGCCGCTCATCTTCGTGGCTACGCCGTTTGGCTTCCCGTACTACTTTGTGCTGTACCTGATCTACAACGTCGCGTACACGTTCTGCACCGCCAACCTGTCGCCGCTTACCATCGAGATGACCGACGACTTTAAGGAGCGTACGTACCTTACCGGCTACAAGCATCTCTTTGGTAACGCCGCCGGCTTCCTGATGGCAGCACTCGTCGGCTTTGGCTTTGGCACCTTCGGCGAGACCAACCCGTTTAGCTACTTCATCATCGCTACGATCAACGCTTCGGTCATGGCAATCTCGCTGCTCTGCGTGTACCTGTCCACGTGGGAGCACACCCCCGAGGAGGTCGCTCAGGAGAAGATCGAGAGCGTCGGCGAGGGCATCAAGAAGTTCTTCATCGACGTTATCTCCACCTTCCGCAACAAGTCCTTCCGCAAGGTCCTGTATGCACAGGTCTCCACGAAGCTTGCTGCTGCCTGCTGGTCTGCCTGCCTGTCCTTCTTCATCGTCTACTGCCTGCAGATTCCTAAGTCCTACGAGTCCGTGATGGAGATGCCTGGCAAGGTCGTCGCTATCGTCTGCACCGCCATCTGGGTCGCCCTCATGGCCAAGAAGGGCTTCCACAAGTCTTGGTACCTCGCAAATGCCGGTTGCGCTGCGTGCATCATTGCCTACAACTACTTCGCCTTTGGTCAGATCAACGGCACCTCCACGGTCGCCATCGCCATGATCGCCTACCCCATCATCTTCGCCATCTGGAAGTTCTTCTACGTCGGCTTCCAGTACCTGCCCGATGTTCTGCTCAACTACATCCCCGATGTCGATGAACTCATCACCCTGCGTCGTCGCGAGGGCATCTACAGCTCCGCGCAGCAGCTCTGCCAGCAGATCGCCCAGGCTATCGCCGTCAACGTGTGGGCTATCGTCCTTGCTGCCTCCGGCTTCATTCAGACCGCCGGCAATAGCGACGCCGTGACCCAGCCCGCTACCGTGCCTCTGTATATCTGCGGCTACATGATCATCGGCTGCGCCGGCTTCTTCCTGCTTGCGGCCGTCCTTGCCCGCGGCATCAAGATCGACAAGGAGCAGTGCGACATCCTTTGCGACGAGATTCACCGCGTCAAGGAGGGTGGCAAGATGGCCGACGTCAAGCCCGAGGTCAAGGCGCTTTGCGAGGAGCTCTCCGGCTTTAAGTACGAGGACTGCTTTGCCCACAACAACGTTGGCTTCCAGGACGGTAGCGTAACCCCCGCCGAGTAAGGCCGACATATCGTCCAAATCACAGGGCCGTGCCACCGGAATTCCGCCGGCAGGCACGGCCCTTTTTTAACAGCGTACAATTTGCCTTTAGAGCATCTTTTTGAGGGAGAAATCCATGGAGACGAACGTTATCTGGCGCAACGCCCGCGCGGCCGTGATCGAGCTTGACGACGGCGGCTACTTTACCTGTGCCGATACGTGGGAGATCTTTGTCAACGACGAGCCCGCCGGTACCACGAATACGTTCGAGACCTATGTCGACGGCCTGATCCCCGGCAAGCGCAACCTGGTTCGTTTTGTTTGTGGCGAGCGTGAGCTGAGCGTAGGTGTCACCACGCCGGCTGAGCCCTTTACCATCAACGTTCGCGACTGTGGCGCCAAGGGCGATGCCGAGCACGACGACACCACCAACATCCAGGCTGCCATCATGGCCTGCCCCAAGGGCGGGCGCGTGCTGATCCCCGCCGGTAGTTATCGCATCAAGTCCCTCTTCCTTAAGAGCAATATCAACATCGAGCTCGCCGAGGGAGCGGTGCTGTTGGCCCGTCACGATCGCGCGGCGCTTGCCTACATTCCGGGCACGGTCACAGGCGACGAGGGCGCCGGGCATGCCGGCACCGATATGCTGCCCCTGGGCCGCTGGGAGGGCGAGAGTTTCTCGACCTACTGCTCTACCTTTACGGGTCTGAGCGTGCACGACGTGTGCATCTATGGTCGTGGTGCCATCGACGGTCAGACCGATTTTGCCGAGGACAACTGGTGGAACAAGGACTTTAAGAACATCTTTCGCCCGGAGGAGGGCCGCGAGGTCGCCCGCCCGCGCATGATTTTCCTGTCCGAGTGCCAAAACGTGAGCTTGGCCGGCTTCACCGTCCGCAACAGCCCGGCGTGGAACATCCACCCCATCCTGTGCGAGCACGTCGATGCGCTCTGCCTGTCCATCGAGGGCCCCAAGAACTCCCACAACACCGACGGTTTCGATCCCGAGAGCTGCGGCTTTGTCCGCATCCTTGGCTGTCAGTTCTCGGTGGGCGACGACTGCATCGCCATCAAGAGCGGCAAGCTGGGCATTGAGCCCGAGCTTCGTCCCGCCACGCACGACGTGCTGATCTCTCACTGCTACATGCACGATGGTCACGGCGCCGTGGTCCTGGGTTCAGAGGCTGCCGGCGGCATCAAGGACCTTACCGTGAGCAAGTGCCTCTTTGAGCGCACCGACCGCGGCCTGCGCGTCAAGACCCGCCGCGGGCGCGGCAAGGATGCCGTCAACGAGGGCATTACCTTTGAGCACATTCGCATGGATGAGGTGCTCACGCCCTTCGTGGTCAACTCCTTCTACTTCTGCGACAAGGACGGCAAGACCGATTACGTGCAGTCTCGCGAGACGCTGCCTGTCGACGACCGCACGCCCGGCTTTGGTGCCACGACGTTTTGCGATATCGAGGCCACTAACTGCCACGCGGCCGCTGCCTACATCACGGGCCTGCCCGAGAGTAAAGTAACGCGCCTGACGTTCCAGGATGTCCACGTGACCTTCGCGCCGGATGCCGAGCCCTTTGTCCCGGCCATGGCCTGCGGCGTTGAGCCCATGGTGTGTCAGGGCATCATTGCGCAAAACGTCAAGGTACTCGATCTGCAAAATGTGGTGATCGAGGGCCAGGACGGCGAGGAACTGCAGCTCCAGAACGTCGACAAGGTTGTCCGTTCCTAACTCGGGTTGATGACCAGGGCTGCATTGTCGGATAAATCGGCAATGCAGCCCTTGTGCGATACGGCCGTGTGCGCTGCGCTACGCATCATGGTGAAAGGGAATACATGCTCAATAAAACGATTCCTGTCGGGGTCGATGGCTCGTCTGCCACGATTACGTCTTATGTTTTTGCCCCGACCGAAGATGCTTATGCTTTAAAACCGCTGCCTGCAGTTGTGGTCGTGCCAGGAGGCGGCTACGATCACGTTTCGCCGCGCGAAGGCGAGCCGGTAGCGCTCCGTTTGTTGGCGATGGGCTACCAAGCGTTTGTACTGAACTATTCGGTTGCTCCGGCTGTCTATCCGCTGGCATTGCAAGAACTCGCGCGGGCGGTCGATACCGTCCGAAGCCATGCGGCAGAGTACTGTGTCGATCCTGATCGGATTACGGTCATGGGTTTTTCGGCCGGTGGGCATCTAGTTGGCTTGCTCGGGGCGCTTTGGGACCAACCCTGGCTTGCAGAGTCGATTTCGGCATCGCCTGAGTCGATTCGGCCTGACACACTTTGCTTGGGCTATCCGGTCGTAAGCTCGGGGGCCTATGCTCATCGTGGTTCGTTTGAACACCTAACGGGTGCCGATGGCGCTTTAGCTCAAAAGTTGTCGATCGAGAATATGGTGGGCGATGGCTTCCCCCGTACGTTCTTGTGGCATACCGCCGAGGATGCATCGGTACCAGTTCAAAATAGCCTCCTTCTTGCGCAGGCTCTTGCCGACCACGGGATTGGCTTTAGCCTACATGTCTTTTCGCATGGAAAGCATGGGGCATCGCTCGCCACGGACCAAACGGCATTTAAGGGCTGCGCCGAGCATATTCAGCCACAGGTTCAGGGCTGGCCTGAACAGTTCGTTGCATGGGAGCGTGATGGACGATGAGCGAAAGTATCTATACGCTGCGCGTTTCGAGGGCTGCGGCAGGAGCGTATCCAACGATTTCCGATGCCTTGGCGGCAGCCGATCAGCTCTATCCGGATGCCGAGCAACCGGTGATGATTCGCGTCGATCCGGGCGAGTATTGCGAGCGGGTCGAGATTCATCGCTCGCATGTGACGATTGAGGGAGAGACGGCCGACAGCGTGCGTATCGTGGGCAGCCTGGGTGCCAAGATGCCTTCGGAGGACGGCTCGGGCGTCGACGGCACGCTCGGCACGTTTAGGACCTATACCGTTTTGGTCGATGCCGACGACGTACGGCTCGAGAACCTAACGATCGTAAATGATGCCGGCGATGGGCGCGAGGTCGGTCAGGCGATTGCCCTGTATGCCGATGGCGACCGTCTGGTTGTCGATGCCTGCTGCATTAAGGGGCACCAGGACACACTGTTTTTGGGTCCGCTGCCGCCGCATGAGGTCAAACCGGGCGGGTTCATAGGACCCAAACAGTATGCGCCGCGCCGGGTGGGGCGCCAATATTTCCGACGTTGCCGGATCGAGGGCGATGTCGACTTTATCTTTGGCGGCGCGCGTGCCTACTTTGAGGGGTGCGAGATTCGCTCGCTCAACCGCGATATGGATGTCAACGGGTATGTAACGGCAGCCTCCACGCCTAAAGGCGAGCCGTACGGATTTGTGTTTCATGGTTGTTCGTTTACAGCTCCGGATGGCGTGGCGCCGGATTCGGTCTACCTGGGCCGTCCTTGGCGCGAATGGGCGCAAACTGCGCTGATCGATTGCTGGCTGGGGCGACATATCAAGCGCGAAGGCTGGTGGGATTGGAATAAGCCGGCGGCGCACAGCTGCGCGCAGTATGCTGGCGCAATCCTGCATGGGCCGGCGGGTGATACTACCGACTGGGTGCCGTGGGCAAATAAACTCGATGTGATGGCTGCCGTCGGGTACGCTCGCGAGCAGGTGCTTGCCGGTGGGGATGGCTGGGATCCCGAGGGCGGCGACGGTGATGCGGTTGAGACGGCTGGGCTATCTGCCAATGGCCGCACCGTGCACATCGAGACGTACTGCGAAGACGAGCCTGCGCTGCGTGCCCGGCTGAAGCGCGAGGGACGTTCGGCTGCTTTTACGGGCAAGACTCCTGCAGATTTTGAGGCGTGGAAGATTGCGACCAGGACTCGTCTGTACGATGTTTTGGGCCTTTCGCTTATGGACCGCGTCCCGATTGAGATTCGTGAGCTCAGCCGCGTGCGGGTTGCCGGCGGCATCGTGCGCACCCATGCGATGCTGCAGGTGGAGCGCGACGTTTGGATGCCGTTCTACCTGCTCGAGCCGCAGTCGCCTAAGCTCGATGCGTGCGGCCGCAAGTGTTGCTATATCTGCCCGCATGGCCATCAGGGAGCGGGTGCTGCAAGCGTAGCCGGTGTTGCGGGCGTGCCGGCGGTCGATGATGCCGTGCGTAAGTTCAATTACGACTACGGTCTGCGTTTGGCGCGTATGGGTTACGTGACCGTCTGCCCCGACGCACGCGGTTGGGGATACCGTCGTGACTGGAAGGGCCAGGGCGATGACGAGAACAGCTACCTGCGCGGTACGTGTCTGAATCAAGCACGTATGGCCGAGCCGCTGGGTCTTACGGTTGCGGGCCTCAACGTCTGGGACAACATGCGCTTGATCGATTACTTGGAGGCGCGCGGCGACATTGCCATGGATGACCTGGGTTGCTTTGGTTTTTCGGGTGGCGGCTACATGACGTTGTACCTGGCCGCACTCGACCCGCGTGTGCGCAAGGCGTTTGTCTCGGGCTATCTGTACGGTGTCGACGATTCGCTGCTGCATCTCAATGGCAATTGCAGCTGCAACTACACACCCGGACTTTGGCGCTTACTCGACATGGGCGATATTGCCTCGCTCATCGCGCCGCATCCGCTGCTGGTGCAAAGCTGCGAAGAGGATCATCTGAACGGTTCGCGCGGGCTGAAAAATGTTGACGAGCAGCTCGAGATCGTGCGCGATGCCTACAAGTTGCTGAGCCGCAGAGATGGCCTGCGGCACGAGGTGTGTCCGGGTGAACACCATCTGGGCGTGGCACATCTTGCCGAGGATATCGAATGGCTCGATTCGCACGTTGCGGAATGCGCCCGTGCATAGCCCCTCGGCATGCTGCGAATAAACGGTACGTTCCTGTATGACCGCCGATGGGCGGATGAGGAGAAGATTATGGAAACGAAGAGTTTGAGTGAATCGACCATTTGCTGCTTTGGCGATTCGACCACATGGGGCGATAACGGATGCGGCGCAGGCGGCAACGACATCTCTTGGACTTCGCATCTGGGCGCGTTGCTGGGAGGCGCGGTCGTCGAGAACTTTGGCATCAAGGGTTCGCGTATCGCCATCAAGGCCGACCGTACCGATTCATTTGTCGAGCGCTTGGACGGCATCGACGATGCGGCCGATGTCTATGTTGTCTTTGGCGGCGTTAACGACTTTAGCCGCAACGTGCCGCTTGGCGAGTTGGGCAGCACCGATGCGCATGAGTTCTATGGTGCGGTCGACTATCTGATCCGAACCATCACGGCGCGCTCACCTCAGGCAAAGCTCGTGTTTATGACGCCATGCAAGACGAGTGGTAAGCACGAGAAGGATATCCCGGCAAGCGATGAGGCGAACCATTTGGGTCTGACGCAAGACGCCTACGTGCGAGCGATGCTGGAGGTCTGTGACCGTTACTCCGTTCCGGTGATTGACCTGTATGCGCAAAGCGGCATCAGCCCGTTTTTGCCGGAGCACCGCGAGCTCTATATGCCGGACGGTCTGCATTACAGTCCTGCCGGCTATGAGCGCCTGGCGCATCGCATCGCCGCGGGTCTCACCGCCGTTTGCCGCTAAAAGTCTGCCGTTTGCGGGGAATATAGGGTTAACGTTCACCCTATATTCCCCGTTCGCGTTACACTAGGGGTAACGTTCACCTATCGTTTATGTCAGAGGGGACAGCAATGGGTTGCAATCAAATCCTGGACCGTTATATCGAGCAGTTGATCGAAACCTCTACGCCGCAGGCGCCGGCTTGGAATATCGAAAAGATTCGCGCCGGCAAGGAGAACACCTGGAACTATATCGACGGCTGCATGATCAAGGCGCTCATCGAGCTGTACGAGATCACGGGTGAGCAGCGCTACCTGACCTTTGCCGATGACTACATCGATTTCTTTGTCCAGGACGACGGTACCATCAAGCATTACAACCCGCAGGAGTACAACCTCGATAACGTCAATGCGGGCAAGACCCTCTACAAGCTCTATGACCTGGTGGGCAAGCCCAAGTACCGTGCCGCCATGGATACCATCTATCGTCAGCTCGAAACCCAGCCGCGCACCAAAGAAGGCGTGTTTTGGCACAAGGCCGTCTATCCCAACCAGATCTGGCTCGATGGCATGTATATGGCCCAGCCGTTCTACATGCAGTACGAGCTGAGCTTCCACAACCGTCGTGCCTGCTCGGACAGCTTCCATATGTTCCAGGTCGTGCATGACCTGATGCGCAACCCCCTCAACGGTCTGTACTATCACGCTTACGACGCGAGCCGCAAACAGTTCTGGTGCGACCCGGTCACCGGCCTTTCGGCTAACTTCTGGCTGCGCGCCGAGGGCTGGTTTGCCATGGCACTCATCGATACCTGGGAGCTCATGCCGCCTTCGATGTCAGCCGAGAAGGACGAGATTCGCAAGATGTTCCACGACCTGATCGATGCCATGCTGCCGTATCAGGACGAGAAGACCGGCATGTGGCATCAGGTCATCAACCTGCCCAATATCGCCCCCAACTACCTGGAGGAGTCTGGTAGCGCGATTTTTGCCAATGCCATCATGAAGGGCGTGCGTCTAGGCGTGCTGGGCGAGCGTTACTACCAGTACGGCCGTCGCGCCTTCGACGGCATCTGCGAGACCTGCCTGTCCGAGCATGATGGGCAGCTGGCGCTCGACAACATCTGCCTGGTTGCGGGCTTGGGAAACACCGCGCACCGCGAGGGCACGTTTGGTTACTACATGAGCGAGCCTATCGTCAAAAACGATGCGAAGGGCGTGGCGCCGCTGGTGCTTGCCTATATCGAGACCATGCATCACGACAAACTGGCCGGCAGGCATGACCCGCTTGCTCCCTCGGGCGTGTGCTCTATCGAGGACCCGTTTGGCGGATACACCCCGGGCATCAACGCTCATAAGGGATGTGAATAACGTGGGGGCTATTACTCCGGGTGTGCGTTTGCACGACCTTCCGCAGGGGACCGTCGAGGAACGCATCCGCATGGCGGGAGAGCTGGGCTTTTCGTGCATTCAGCTGCCGAGCAAGGTGCTCTACGCATCGATGGGGATCGATCGAGGCGGCCTGACCCGCGAGCTTGCCGACCATTTGCGTGCGGTGCTCGACGAGGCGGGCGTTTCGGTCGCCGTGCTCGGCTGCTATAAGAATCTGGCGACGCCCGATCGCCAACAGCTCATGGATAACTTTGCCGAGTACGAGGCATGCTTGAACTTTGCCCAGATGCTCGGCGGATGCCCGGTTGGCACCGAGACCGGTCGCCCCAATGCGCAGAACCGCGTTGCGGACGACCGCATGACCGATGAGGCACTCGAGGCTTTTGTGGACGGGCTTGCGTATGTCTGCGAGCGTGCCGAGGCCATGGGCGGTCAGGTTCTAATTGAGCCCGGTTGGAACGAGACGGTCAACACGCCAGATCGCTGCCGTGAGGTGCTGGAGCGCGTCTCGAGCCCGTCGCTCGGCGTGATCTATGACCCAGTGTCGCTGCTGCACCCCAGCGTCGTTGACGAAGCGCAGGAAATCACCGCGCGCATGCTCTACTTATGCGGCAGTAAGATCCGCGCGCTGCACGCCAAGGATTTTGAGGTCGTTGATAACGAGGACGAAGCCGGTTGGTGCGACGGTACGGGTTCGCGCCTGGTGTGTCATGGCGTGGGCGAGACGGGACGATATGACTTTGAGCCCGTGGTGGCCTGGGCGGCTGCCGCCTGCCCTGGGATTACCTGCGTGGTCGAGAACAGCGTGCCGGCGACGGCGGCTGACTGCCTGGCGACACTCGAGCACATGTCCGCTCGCTGCGGGGCTTCGCATCGCGAGTTATAGCATTGGCTTTTGCCGTGTCGGCAGATTGAGATTACCAGTATGGGGGCGGCGGTGAAGGGTCTTTATCGTCGCCCCATTGGATTGCATTAAAAAGGGGAGTTGCGTGGCTATCCACATTGTCGAAGAGGCGAATCGTTGCCTGGGTTGTAAAAGGGCGTTCTGCCAGATTAAGGGCTGCCCGGTTCAGACGCCTATTCCACAGGTCATTGACCTGTTCAAACAGCGTCGTCTAGAAGAGGCGGGCGAGCTACTGTTCCAGAACAATCCCATGAGCGCGGTCTGCTCCATGGTTTGCAACCATTCGGGCCAGTGCGAGGGCGCGTGCATCCAGGGCCGCAAGGGCGCGCCGGTGCATTTCTCGAGCATCGAGAACTATATCTCCACGGCATATTTGGATCGTAAGGAGTGGAAGCCCGCACCGTCGTGCGGTAAACAGATTGCTGTGGTCGGTTCCGGTCCCGCTGGTATTACCGTGGCCATTAAGATGGCCCAGCTGGGCTGTGCCGTCACGGTATTTGAGCAGCGGCCCGAGATCGGCGGTGTGCTGGAGTACGGTATCCCCGAGTTCCGCCTGCCCCGTGCGCTCGTGCAAAAGTATCGCCACGTGATGTGCTCGCTTGGCGTGCGCGTGCGCCCCTCGACCACCATCGGTGGCGCGCTGCATATCGACGACCTGCTGCGCGACGGCTACGATGCGGTCTTTGTCGGTACTGGTACCTGGCGAGCTCGAAAGCTGGGTATTCCCGGCGAGTCGCGCGGCAACGTGCTGTTTGGTATCGATTATCTGGTCGATCCCACGAGCGTGGCAATCGGGCAGAACGTGG
>CABUTH010000011.1 GCA_902494465.1 uncultured Collinsella sp. | reverse complement strand
GCGCTTGCCGGCTGCCAGCGTCCGTCCACACTCAAGGTGGTCCAGCCCACGACGGGCGGCGGTCGCGACGACCTGTCCGATTCCGTTATCGGCAAGGACAAGATCCGCATCGGCATGGAGGCGGCCTACGCCCCGTACAACTGGCAGGTTTCCGAGGCCAGCGAGTTCACGATCCCCATCGACAACGTGCAGGGCGCCTATGCCGATGGCTACGACGTGCAGATCGCCAAGATCGTCTGCAAGGCTCTCGGCGGCGAGCCCGTCGCCGTCAAGCAGAGCTTCTCGGGCCTTATCGACTCGCTCAACAACGGCCAGATCGACCTCATCATCGCCGGCATGAGCGCCACGCCCGAGCGCGAGGAGTCCGTCGGCTTTTCCGACCCGTACTTCATTGGTTACTTTGGCCTGTTCGTAAAAGAGGGCTCGCCCTACCAAAACGCCACCAAGCTCAGCGACTTCAGCGGTGCCACGGTGCTCGGTCAAAAGGACACCATGCTCGACACTGTCATTGACGAGATCCCGGGCGTTGTGCACAAAAACCCGGTCGATTCGGTCCCCACGGTGTTTTCGAATCTGCTGCAGGGCACGTGCGACGCCGTGACCTACAACACTGAGAACGAGAAGGGCTATATGGCGCAAAACCCGGGTATCGTGCCGATTCAATTTGCCGAGGGCGAGGGTTTCAAGCAGGAGGTCACGGCAAACGTCGGCTGCCGCAAGGGCTCGGACAAGCTGCTTAAACTCATCGACAAGACACTCAAGGGCATTAGCCAAGAGGAGCGCGACCAAATGTGGGACGCGTGCCTCGACCGTCAGCCGGCATAGGGAGGCAGCATGAAAACCATCAATCGCCTGGCCTCCTTTATCAAGGCAGACCACCGTTATGTATACCTGGGCACGAGCGTTATCGCGGCGCTCGGCCTGGCGTTTAGCCAGCGCAACCCCACGCCGCTGAGCTTCTTGGCCCCCACCGGTATCTTCCAGGACTGCCTCTGGGCAATTCTTTGGGCCTGGATTATCGTGTCGGCGGCGGCGCTCGTCACCAAGCTCATGCATTGGAGCGACTATCGCGAAAAGTCGCCGTTTGCTTCCGAGCGCTTCCGTCGCGGCGCGCGCTTGGGCAGCTATGTCGTGGTCGCCATCGCGGCGATCTTCTTTATCGACCGTTGCGTCATGTCGTTTATCGATCTGGTGCAGGTGAGCATTGTCTCGGACTCCAACCCCAGCGACTTTTTGTCGAGCCTGGTCTACATGACCTACAAGAGCGGCGACTTCTTCATCCGTGGCATCGAGATCACCATCGCGCTTGCCACCTTCGGCACCGTCATCGCATTCTTCCTGGCGCTGCTCTTTGTGTTCCTGCGTATTCAGACCTTCGACCGCGTAGACAACGACCTGGTGCGCTTCTTTAAGAGCATCGGCCGCGGCTTTGCGACCGTCTACTCCACCATCGTGCGCGGCACGCCCATGATGGTCCAGGGCCTGCTCATCTATTACGCGGGCTTCACCGTTTTGCGCGGCATGGGCTTCGAGACTGCCCAGGCCAACCAGATTTGGAGTACCTTCACCGCCGGCCTCGTCACCATCTCGCTCAACTCCACCGCCTACATGATGGAGGTCCTGCGCGGCGGCATCGAGTCCATCGATCCCGGCCAGGCCGAGGCAGCGCGCTCGCTGGGGCTTTCGCAGTGGCAGGCTATGCGCAAGGTCGTGTTCCCCCAAGGCATTAAAAACGCGATTCCGGCGCTCACCAACGAGCTCATCATCAACATCAAGGATTCGTCGGTGCTCTCGGTCATCGGCGTGTTCGACCTCATGTATGCCACCACCACCGTCGCCGGTGTGTACTACCGCCAGATGGAGGTCTACTGCGTGGCGCTCGTGGTCTACCTGATCCTGACGCTCGTGGCGAGCCGCCTACTCGAGGCCTTTGGCAAAAAGCTCGGCGCCGAGGCTCCTGCCACACTGCCCAGCTCTAACTAGGCTTAAGACGAGGAGAATCATCATGGCAGATACCGCCACTACCGGCACCGCGGCCGCCGCACAGACCAATGAGCCGCTTATCCGCGTCGAGGGCCTGCGCAAGAGCTTTGGCTCGCTCGAGGTACTCAAGGGCATCGACCTGTCCGTCAATCCCGGTGAGGTCGTCACCATCATCGGCGCCTCGGGCTCGGGCAAGTCGACCTTCCTGCGCTGCCTCAACCTGCTCGAGACCCCGAACGCGGGCCACATTTGGTTCCACGGCCAGGACCTTACAGCCGAGCGCTGCAATATCAATAAGCTGCGCGAGGACATCGGCATGGTGTTCCAGGGCTTTAACCTGTTCAACAACATGGACGTGCTCGACAACTGCACGCTCGCGCCCGTCACGCTCAAAAAGATGAGCAAGGCCGAGGCTGAAAAAATTGCGATGGAGCATCTGACGAGCGTGGGGCTCGAGAAGTTCGCGCACGCCGCCGTGGGTCGCCTGTCCGGTGGTCAAAAACAGCGCGTGGCCATCGCGCGCGCCCTGTGCATGAATCCGCAGATCATGTTGTTCGACGAGCCGACCTCCGCGCTCGACCCCGAGATCGTGGGCGAGGTGCTCGAGGTCATGCGCAAGCTCGCCGCCGACGGCATGACCATGGTCGTCGTCACGCACGAGATGGCCTTTGCCCGCACGGTGTCCGACCGCGTGGTCTTTATGGACAAGGGCGTGGTGCTCGAGGATGCCGCACCGGCCGAGCTCTTCGGCAACCCCAAACACCAGCGCACCCGCGAGTTCCTCTCTCGTTATCTCGAGGACAAATAACCGACTGCAAACGCTTACGTGGCAGGGCCGCTCCGGTGGGGCGGCCCTTGTCGTCACAATCGAAAGGATGTCATGGCCGAGGTTTGGCGCTTTTTTGCGCATGAGGATGATTTTGCCGATATAGACGAGGCTGGTGCGTGCAAGCGCCTGGGCCGCGTGCTGTCGTTTCCGACCATTTCGAGCATGGATGCTGAGGCGGTGGACTGGCAGCCGTTCGACGACCTGCGCGCGTATATGCAGCAGGCGTGGCCGCGCGTGTTCGCGGCGGGCGAGGTCGAGCTTATCGACCATTCGCTATTGGTGACGCTTTCCGGCTCCGACCCCTCACTCAAGCCCGTTATGCTCATGGGTCACATGGACGTGGTCCCCGTGGTGCCGGGTACCGAGGACGACTGGACGTACGCCCCCTTTAGCGGGCATGTAGACGACACCTACATTTGGGGTCGCGGCGCCATCGATATGAAAGACCAGGTCGCAGGCATTCTCGAGGCGGTTGAGTATGCGCTGGCGCACGGTTGGCAGCACGAGCGCACGCTGCTGCTCGCTTTTGGCCAGGACGAGGAAACCACTCAGTTCGGTGCGGGTGCCATCGGCCGCGCGCTCGAGGAGCGCGGCATTGAGCTTGAGTACCTGATCGACGAGGGTGACTACCGCATCGTTCCGGCTGCCGAGTACGGCGCGGGCGAGGGCTGGCTTATGCATGCCGATCTCGCGGAGAAGGGCTACGCCGATATCGTGTTGAGGACGCGTAGCGAGGGCGGGCATTCGTCCAATCCCTACGGCGGCACGTCGCTCGAGGTGCTCGGCCGTGCCATCGCCGCAATCTGCGATATCGAGTGGCCGACGCGCGTGACCGATCTGCTTGCCGCGCAGCTTGTCGAGCTGGGGCTTTACACGGCGGATGAGATTGCCGCCAACGGGGGCGCCATTGTCCGCGATTGCCTCGCCAGCAAGAAGCTCTATCCGCTCGTGACCACCACCTGTGCACCGACCCAAATCGAGGGCGGTAGCACCGGTGCTAACGTGATGCCGCAGGATATGTGGGCCAACATTAACTTCCGCATGCTCGAGGGCACGAGCGTGGCCGACGTTGTGGCGCGCTGCCGTGAGGCGGTTGCCGGGGCGGACCTTGCCGGTCGTGTCGAAGTGGAGCTGGGCCCCGGCAGCTCCGAACCCTCGCCGTCCCCGCGCATCGGTGGTCCCGGCCTCGAGGCGGTTCGCTCCATCGCCGCCCGCTATTTCCGCGATCCAAAGGGGACGGAGGAAAACGGATCATCCGAGCCGTTGGCGATTGTCCCCTCGACCGTGATCGGCGCGACCGACGCTGCCAACTACCAGCGCATTTGCTCCGAATGCATTCGTTTTTCGGCGTTTGTGGTCGACGATGATGAGTGCGACCGCGGCGTCCACGGCACCAACGAGCGCATCACCCTCCGCGCCTACCTCCAGGGTGTTCGCTTCCTCATCGCCCTGCTTCAAACGCTCTAGAATGTGACAAAGCGGCAGTCCCTTTGTTAGCCGTTGGGGACGCTCTTAAACGACTAGTCGTTAATGAACGTCCCCAACGGCTACGTCCACTCATTCCGTGCGGGTTATATGCAGGTTTGCCTGCGCACGCTATCATGTATGGGTTAGACCGCAACTATGTACCCCATACGCGAAGGGATGCGCATGTATCTGAAAATCGACATGTTCTAGCTGGGCTTACCCCCGCAGTGGCGCCATGCGCCCCATCAATTCTGCCGATTTTCACCTTCACGCATATAAAGGAGTCCCGCCATGCGCGACAAGCTCGAAAAGATCATCAAGGCCTACGAGGAGCTCGAGAAGAAGCTTTCCGACCCGGCCGTCGCCTCCGATATCAAGGAGTTCACGCGTCTCAACAAGGAGTACGCGCACCAGTCCGACCTCATCGCCGCCTCGCGCGAGTACATCGGCGCGCTCGATGACATCGAGGCTGCCAAGGAAATGCTCCACGATACTACCGATGCCGATGAGAAGGAGATGCTCCAGATGGACATCTCCGAAAACGAGGCCAAGCTTCCCCAGCTCGAGGAAGACATTAAGTACATGCTCATCCCGAGCGACCCCAACGACGACAAGAACACCATCGTCGAGATTCGCTCTGCCGCCGGCGGCGACGAGGCGGCCATCTTTGCCGGCGATCTGTACAAGATGTACCAGCGCTTCTGTGAGTCGCGCGGCTGGAAGACCACCGTGCTCGACTCCAGCCCCAGCGAGGCCAGCGGCTTTAAGTCTATCGAGTTCAAGGTCGAGGGCGACCGCGTCTACTCCGTCATGAAGTTCGAGTCCGGCGTGCACCGTGTCCAGCGCGTTCCCAAGACCGAGTCCCAGGGTCGCATCCAGACCTCCACGGCTACCGTCGCCGTGCTTCCCGAGGCCGAGGAGATTGACGTCCAGATCAACCAGTCCGATCTGCGCATCGACACTTACTGCGCTTCGGGCCCTGGCGGTCAGTGCGTTAACACCACCTACTCCGCCGTGCGCATCACCCACCTGCCCACCAACACCGTGGTGCAGTCGCAGGAGCAGCGCTCCCAGATTCAGAACCGCGAGGTCTGCATGCAGATGCTGCGCGCCCGTCTGTACGAGATGGAGCTCGAGAAGCAGCAGGCTGAGCTCGGTGCCGAGCGCCAGAGCCAGATCGGCCACGGCAACCGTTCCGAGAAGATCCGTACCTACAACCAGCCCCAGGACCGCGTGACCGATCACCGCATCGGTTTCAACTCCACCTACAATGGCGTCCTCCTGGGCGACCAGCTCGGCACGGTCATCGAGGCACTCGCCGCCGCCGAGCGAGCCGAGAAGCTGGCACAGGCAGTCTAAGTTCCGCCGTTCTACCGAACGGCGGACCAGCCGACGCTGCGCGGGCCGCATTTGGACAATCTGACGTTCAACTTCAAGGGCGCGACCAGAAGGTCAGCGCCCTTTCGTTTCACGTCACCTTGTCTCAAATGCGGCCCGCTCGCTGTCCGTCCTCTACCTGCGGCGCCGCCTTGCTCCGGATGCGGTATGCTCAACCTGCGGCGCCTTAGAGGTAGTCATTGGGGACGTTCTTAAATGACTAGGTTGGGCACATTGCTTTGAGATGTTATTCAATCAGCTGTGATGGCATTTGAGCTGCCTACCTGCTCAAAGTAATTAACAGCCTTCATCTGCTATTGAAAATATTGCTCGAATAATCGTCCAAGAAGACGCAGTGCATTTTTTGATGCGTCGCGCGTCAAGTGATTTGGCAAGTTCTTGGTTAGATATTGGTCAGTTTTGGGTCAACCTTGCCAAAATCTTGACGGATGCAGATTTAGACGTCGACGAATGAACACTTCGATTGCGATCCAAGCAAAATTCTGGGCTGATTCTCGATAATCGCTTCCAATCGTCCCTTGCCGCGTGCCGCCCTCGCGTACAATCTGCTCCGACATTCGCGCGCCGTCCGGCGCTTAAGAGGGGAGGGCCCCATGGCAAACGAGATCTGGACCATCAAGCGTTGTCTCGAGTGGACCAAGGAGTACCTGGCCGAGCGCGGCGAGGAGCACCCCCGTCTTTCTGCCGAGTGGCTGCTGTGCGCCGCCACGGGCCTGGCGCGCATTGACCTATATATGCGTATGGACGAGACGCTTAACGCGGCCCAGCTCGAGACCATGCATGCGGCCGTTGTCCGCCGCGCTAAGGGCGAGCCGCTGCAATACATCACGGGCAGCACGCAGTTTCGCATGATCGACGTCGCGTGCGCCCCCGGTGTGCTCATTCCGCGCCCCGAAACCGAGATGCTCGTCGAGGAAGTCCTCAATTATCTGGATGCCGAGGTGCTGAGCCCCGAGGCTGCTGCCCGTCAGCGTGTTGAGCTGCCTTGGAACGATGAGGTCGAGGAGGCACGCAAGGCCGAGGCCGCGCTGGCAGACGAACGGGCGACCGCCGAGCGCCGTGCCGCTAACCTGACGGCTGCCGATGAGGCGGCGCTAGGCGGCGACGTACTGGGCAGCCGTGCCTATGCCGAGGAACTGGCCGACCGCGAGGCCGAGGAAGCCGCCGCGCAGGCAGCAGAAGCCGAAGCCGCGGAAGCCGCCGAGTCCGAGCTCGACGAATACGGCATCGCCATCGAGGGTGCCGGCCAGGAGACGGCTTCAGCTCAGGATGCCGCTGCGCCTGCCCCAGCCGAGCCCCGCACTGCCCGCGTTCTCGAGGTCGGCTGCGGCACGGGCTGCATTTCGCTCTCCCTTGCCTGGGAGCGCCGCGGCCACGTTACCTGCACTGCTACCGATATCGAGCCGCGCGCCATCGACCTTGCTACCAAAAACCGCGATGCGCTTGGCCTCACGTCCGACGAGGTCGCCTTCAGCCTCACAAACCTGGTGAGCTCCATTCCCCGCGAAGAGTGGGGCACCTTTGACGTTCTCGTCTCCAACCCGCCCTACATCCCCACCGATGTCATGCGCTCGCTGCCGCATGAGGTCAAGGACTTTGAGCCCGATCTGGCGCTCGAGGGCGGTGCCGACGGTCTCGATATCTTCCGCCGCCTGCTCAACGCGGCGCCCTACATGCTGCGTGCCGGCGGCCTGTTTGCCTGCGAGCTCTACGAGGGCGCGCTCGACGCCGCGGCCGAGCTCTGTCGTCAAGCAGGCCTTTCGGACGTGCGTATCGTCCACGACCTCACCGATCGTCCCCGCATCGTTCGAGCCATCGTCACCGAGCCCAAACAGCGCCAGTAATATTTATTAACTGGTTAGCAAAAATTATAAATTAGTTTATAATTAGGACGGCTGAAAGAGGTCGGCCCATGCAACCTCCTACCTTTCGGGAAATCATTGCCCTACTCAAGCACGATGGATTCGTGAAGGTCGCGCAAGTCGGTAGTCATGCTAAGTATGTTTCTGGTGACCGTGTTGTCACCGTGAACGGCTCTGGTGGTGATCGACCAAAGAAGGGCACGTGGGCAAGTATTCGTCGCCAAGCTGGATGGTAGTTGGAGGCAAAATGAGGCAGCGATTTACCTATGACTGCGTTCTCATAAAAGAAGACGACGGTTACTGCGCCAGCTTCCCGCAGATTCCCGGCGCCTTTGCCGATGGCGATACGCGCGAAGAAGCGATTGCCCATGCCACCGAGGCGCTGATGGCGTTTTTGGCCGACGACCTCAACAACGGTTTGACTCCGGCGGGGTACGAACGCTCGGCCGAGGTCGTGGCCCTTTCAGTCGAAATCGACCACGAGGACGCTCGGGAAGCGGCGTGCCGAACATTTAAAGAAGCAGCGCAGGACCTCAAAGTCTCCGCTCCGCGGATTACCGCGCTGGTCAAAGCCGGCAAACTCGATGTTGAACTCGTCGACGGCCGTCGGATGATAACGATAGACAGTATCGAGCGTTACGCCGCCCAAGAACGTCACGCCGGAAGACCAAAGAAGTTCGTAGCCGTCCAATAACCCCCCTCACTTTCACCGACTACTAGAGCCGCTCACCAAACCAACATGCGCTCTGGGCAAATAGATTGAACGTTTCGTGCGAGAATGCCCCACAGTAAACAAACTTGCACCAGAGCGTAAGGGGCTGGCATACACATGCAGACGGTCTATCGGGTATACGAGGGAGCGCGCGAGCCGCATCGGCTTGCCGTCGAGCGTACGGCCGAGGTGCTCGGCTGTGGCGGTCTGGCCCTGATCCCGACCGAGACCGTCTACGGTGTCGCCGTGGCAGTTAACGCCTTTTCGGACGCCGTGCCTCAAGATACAAGCGAATTCCCATCGTGGCCGCGAGATCCGCAGGCCACCGTCAACGGCGCCGCGGTCCCCGCGCTCGGTACCGGCTATCGCCGTATCTTTACCCTCAAGCAGCGCGAGCTCACCCAAACGGTTGCCTGGTTGGTCGATGATGCCGAGGCACTCGACCGCTATGGCGTGGATATCCCTAACGAGGCCCGCGTGCTCGCCCGACGATGCTGGCCGGGAGCCCTGACTATCGTGATTAAGGCAGCCCCCTGCGTGCCGACCTTTATGCGCGCCGCCGATGACACGGTGGCTCTTCGCGCGTCGGCCTCGCCCGTGGTGCAGGCGCTCATTCGCGCCTGTGGCAGCCCCCTTGCCTGCACCAGCGCCAACACGCATGGCGCGCCCGCGCCGGCAAGTTTTATCACGGTGGAGGGTCGCATCCTGGAGGGGGTCGATGTTGCCGTCGACGCCGGTGAGACCCCGTGTCGCGACGCCTCGACCATCGTGTCGTTTCAGCACGGCGAGCTCCAGATCCTGCGCCAAGGCGCACTTCCCGCATCAGAGATCGAACGGGTCCTGTCCGACCCGATGCAATAGAAAGGTTTAAGCGATGTCGTTGAATCTGGGCAGCCTGGGCATGGAAGATGCCTCGTTTGACTTTGGCGGTTCCTACATCATGGCGCTCGACTGCGGCACCACCTCGGTACTTGCGACCATCGTCGACGAGTACGGCTGCATCGTCGCGCAGGCACGTCGCAGCGTCAAAACGAGTTTTCCGCGTCCCGGTTGGGTAGAGCAAGACCCCATGACGGTCCTTGCTAGCCAGATTGCCGTCATGATGGAGGTTCAGTTTAAGAGCGGTATCCATTCCGACCGCATCGCCGCCATCGGCATCTCCAACCAGCGCGAGACCACGGTGGTCTGGGACCGCGTGAGCGGCCAGCCCATCTATAACGCCATCGTATGGCAGTGCCGTCGTACCGCGCCGGCGATCGACGCGTTGGTTGAACAGGGTTGCGAGGAGCTGGTGCGCTCCCGCACGGGACTTACGCTTGACCCGTATTTCTCGGCCTCCAAGGTGCAGTGGATTCTCGACAACGTCGACGGCGCACGCGAGAGCGCGGCGGCGGGCGACCTCATGTTTGGCACCATCGACACCTGGCTCATCTACAACCTCACCGGCGGCCAGGTCTTTGCCACCGACTACACCAATGCCAGTCGCACGGCACTCTTTAATATCCATACGCTCGATTGGGACGACGACCTGCTGGCGCTCTTTGACGTTCCACGTTCCATGATGCCCGAGGTTCGCTGGAGCTCGGGCGACTACGGCCGCGTCGCGAGCGACATCATGACCAACATGCCGCCCATCATGGGCGTGGCGGGCGACCAGCAGGCATCGCTGTTCGGTCACTGCTGCTTCTATCCCGGCCAGACCAAAAACACCTATGGTACGGGCTGCTTTATGCTCATGAACACCGGCGACGAGATCGTCGAATCCAAGAATGGCCTGGTCTCCACCATCGGTATCGCTGCGGACGGCAAAGTCAGCTATGCGCTCGAGGGCTCTATTTTTGCCGCCGGCTCAACGATGAACTGGCTTCGCAACAACATGGGCATCATCTCGAGCGTGAGCGAGTCGGCACAACTCGCCGCTTCGATTAGCGACAACGAGGGCTGCTACTTCGTTCCCGCCTTTGCGGGTTTGGGTGCTCCCTGGTGGGACCCGCATGCCCGCGGTATCGTGTGCGGTCTGACCGGCGCCTCGAGCCGTGCGACCATCGTACGTGCCGCCTGCGAATCCATGGCATATCAGAGCTACGACGTGCTGCGCGCCATGGAGCAGGACGTGGGGCTTTCGATTGAGCGCCTGTCTGTCGATGGCGGTGCCTCGCGCAACGAGTTCATCATGCAATTCCAGGCCGACCTGCTGGATATCCCCGTGCTGCAATGCGAGACGGTGGAGACCACGGCAATCGGCGCCGCGTACTTGGCGGGTCTTGCCGTCGGCTATTGGGAAGACCTGGAAGAGCTGGAGCAAAATGCCCAGATCGTTAGGACCTTCCTTCCCCACATGTCCGCCGAGCGTCGCGAGCAAAACCTTGCGGGCTGGCGTGATGCAGTCAGGCGCTCGCTCAGCACCGCACAGTAGGGCTGCGATGGGCTGCTCGATACAACAAACCGCTAAACTAATGCATGGCGTGCGGTGGCGACATTGCTGCGCGCCTTGTCAGCAAGGCCGTTTTGCGGCCGCAACGAAAGGGGCAATCAACCCATGACCGTCACCTACGATGCGTCCCGTGTGACGCTTGTCGATCATCCGCTCGTTCAGCACAAGCTGTCGATCCTGCGCGATAAAAACACCGGCACCAACCAGTTCCGCCAGCTCGTGCGCGAACTCGCGCTTTTTGACGGCTACGAGGCCATGCGCGACCTGCCCATGGAAGACGTCGAGGTTGAGACCCCCATCACCACCGCCACGTTTAAGCAGCTTGCCGGCAAAAAGCTCGCCATCGTTCCCATCCTTCGTGCAGGCCTTGGCATGGTCGACGGCATCCTCGACCTGGTACCCTCTGCCCGCGTGGGCCACATCGGTATGGAGCGCGACGAGGTTACCCACGAGCCGCATGAGTACTACTGCAAGATGCCCAAGGATATCGACCGGCGCATCTGCCTGGTCGTCGACCCCATGCTCGCCACGGGCGGTTCGGCCGAGATGGCCATCAGCTACCTGCGCGAGCGCGGTGTCAAGGACATCCGCATGCTGTGCATCGTCGCGGCCCCCGAGGGTCTCAAGTCGCTGACCGAGAAGGACCCAGATGTGCATATCTATACCTGCGCCATCGACGACCATCTCAACGAGGCCGCCTACATCGTTCCCGGCCTGGGCGACGCCGGCGACCGCATCTACGGCACGCTCTAGTCGTCGGGCTAAGACGGCCGCGGCTGCAAATACGAAGAAACGGTGCGCGCGGACGAACAAAAGGCGACCGCGCGCACTCCCGTTAACGGACGTTTTGCCCTGCAGGGTTCGAGAAAAACGTATTACCTACCTGCGGCATAAAGAAGGTCTTAAGAAAACGAACAGGTGCGTATTAACCGATGCTTTTTCGGTTGTACTTTAGCGATTGGCTCGTACAATAGTCACCAATGTTTGGCGGGAACTGTTCTGGGAAGCGTTAAAGAAGGAAAGTGAGGACGCCAGTGTTTCAGATAGCCGATCTGCTCGCTATCGTTGCAGGCGTCATCGCGGGCGCGGTCGCCTTTCTTCCCTTTGTTTTTACGCTCAAGCCGGTTCTTGACGATAAGCAGAATGCGGACATGCTCAAGGGCATGGTGAGTCTGGCGGTCTCGGCAATCGCCCTGCTCGTCTTTACCTTGGTTGTGTTTGTGTTGTTCGGAGAGGCATTTCGCATGTTCCTCCTGGGCGAGGCGATCGGCTTCGTGGCCTTTATGGCTGCCTGCACGGTGCGTGTCGTCAAGGCGCTGCGAGATCCTCATGAGGTCGAAAGGTAAGTCGTGGAAATTTTTGAAAAGCTGCCTGATGAGATTAATCATCTGGTCAGCGAGTTCAGCTCCACCCCTGTCGTGGGCGATCTGAGCTGCGGCATCACGCAGTACTCGTTTTGGCTGATCGTCTCCACGATCGTGCTCCTGATCGTCCTGGCCGTGTTCAAGAAGAAGCAGACCCTGGTCCCCAAGGGCTTCTTCGTCAACGGTTTCGAGTACATCATCGAGTACGTCGAGAACGATATCGGCAAGGGCGTCGTGGGTGAGAACTGGAAGAAGCACTTCCCGTTCCTGTGCTCGCTTTTCCTGTTCATCCTGATCAATAACATGATCGGCCTGATTCCGGGAATGAAGCCCGGCACCGGCGCAATCGGCTCCACCGCCGCGCTCGCCATCTTCGCCTTCGTGTACTTCATCTACTACGGATGCAAGGCTCACGGCGTGATCGGCTACATCAAGAGCCTCGCCCCGCAGGGCGTGAGCTTCCCGATGAACGTGCTCGTGTGGGTCGTCGAGCTCTTCTCGACCTTCCTGCGCCTCATCACGCTCGCCGTCCGTCTGTTCTGCAATATGTTCGCAGGACACGTGGTCATGGGCTCGTTCGCCATCATGGCGAGCATGTTCATGCAGCCGCTGCTTCAGCAGGTTTCCGCGGCCCACGCCGTCGGCGCCCTGCCTTCGCTGGCCTGGCTTGCCATCCTCATCCTGATCTATGCGATCGAGCTTGTGGTCGGCGCCATCCAGGCTTACGTCTTCACGGTCCTTACCGCCGTGTATGTCTCCGAGGCAGAGGAGGTCGCGGAGGAGGAGTAGCCTTCCGTTCGCGCCTTAAAGGTAAGGTAATTCGTTAAACCGCCGGTGCCCGTACCCATGGAGCCCGGCAGTTATAAAAAGGTTATCCTGCGTGAAATAAGACACGCACGACAAAGGAGGAATCGTGGGAGTTATCGGTTACGGTCTCGGTGTTATCGGCGCTGGTCTTGCTATCGGCCTGTCTGCTCTGGGTGCTACGGGTGCTATGGCCCGTCAGCCTGAGGTCCAGGGCCGCGTGTTCACCGTCTTCATCATGGGCTCCGCCTTCGGCGAGGCTCTGGCTCTGATCGGCTTCGTTGTCGCGCTGATCGTTAAATAGCACGGAGCGTCAAGTATGAATCTTTCATCCCAGAAGAGCGCGATCGCACTCTCCGCGTCCGCGGCCGCGCTGCTCATGCCGGTTTCCGCGTTCGCTGAGGACGGCGCTGCCGGTGCGGACATCCTCATCCCTAAGATGGCGGAGTTCATCCCGGCGCTTATCGCCTTCCTGATTATCTGGATCGTGCTGGCCAAGGTTGCCCTGCCGGGCATCATGAAAACCATGGAGGAGCGCGGCAAGAAGATCGAGGAGAGCCTCGACGAGGCCGAGAAGACCAAGCAGGAGGCTATCGCCAAGCGCGCTGAGTCCGACTCGATCGTCACCGACGCCCGTCGTCAGGCTGCCGACATCGTTCTCGAGGCCCGTAAGGACGCCGAGTCCGAGCGCGCCCGTATCATCGAGGCTGCTCACAAGGAGGCCGAGGAGATCATCGCCAAGGCCCATACGACCGTCGAGGACGAGCGCAAGTCCATCTACGCCGGTGCCGCGAGCTCCATCGCCGACCTGTCCGTTGCCGTCGCCACCAAGATCGTGGGCGAGGCACTCGAGGACGATGCCGAGCAGAAGAAGCTCATCGAGCGCTACATCCAGGAAGCAGGTAGCCTGAATGCCGACTAGCCGCTATCAGGACAAGGTGCTCGAGACCTACGCGCGCTCCCTTCTGGAAGCCGCTAAGGCCGAGAACCATGTGTTCGAGGACCTCGAGATGATCGAGCGCCTGGCTTCTGCCAGCCCCGAGATCATCGCCGTGCTCGACACCATGTCCAAGCGCGACCAGCTCGACCTTCTTCCCAAGGTGGCAGCTGCCTTTAAGTATGTTGCCGAGGAAGACGAGGATGTAGTGGGCGTGACCGTCACCACGGCGATCCCGCTCGACGACGAGCTGCGTCAAACCATCACTAAGAAATGCGAGCAGGACTTCGGTCGCAAGGTATTCCTTATCGAGCAGGTCGACCCGTCTATCGTGGGCGGCCTGGTGCTCGAGGCCCGCGGCGAGCGTCGTGACATTTCCGTCAAGACGCAGCTGCGCATCGCGCAGGAGACCCTCGCAAACTCTGCTAATTCGTACGGAGGTGAAGCCTAATGTCCGAAACCCTCAATGCCCAGGATATCGCCAAGAAACTGCAGGAGCAGCTCACGAGCCTCTCCGCGACGGTCGATACGCATGAGGTTTCAACGGTCGACGAGGTAGGCGACGGCATCGCGCGCGTCTCCGGCCTCAAGAGCGCCATGGCAGGCGAGCTTCTGGAGTTCAAGAGCTCCGATACCGGTGAGACCGTCTTCGGCCTTGCCCAGAACCTTGACCGTGACGAGGTCGGCGCCGTTCTGTTCGGTGCCGTCGACTCCATCAAGGAAGGCGACGAGTGCCGCACCACTGGCCGCATTATGGATATCCCCGTGAGCCGTGCCATGCTCGGCCGCGTCGTCAATCCGCTCGGCCAGCCCATCGACGGCCTGGGCGACATCGTCGCCACGCACCGTCGCCCCATCGAGTTCAAGGCTCCCGGCGTCATCGATCGTACCCCGGTGTGCGAGCCGGTTCAGACCGGTCTGCTCGCTATCGACTCCATGGTGCCTATTGGCCGCGGTCAGCGTGAGCTCATTATCGGCGACCGTAAGACCGGTAAGACCGCCATCGCCATCGACGCTATCCTCAACCAGCGCGGCAAGGGCATGGTCTGCATCTATGTCGCCATCGGCCAGAAGGCCTCCACGGTTGCCAACATCCGCGAGACCCTCGCTCAGCACGGTGCGCTCGACTACACCATCATCGTTTCGGCCACCGCTGCCGATTCCGCCCCTATGCAGTACATCGCGCCTATGGCCGGTGCCGCTATCGGCGAGTTCTTCATGTACAACGGCGAGGACGGCAAGCCTGCCAGCGAGACCAACCCCGGCGGCCACGTGCTCGTCATCTACGACGACCTGTCCAAGCAGGCTGTGGCTTACCGTCAGATGTCGCTGACGCTGCATCGTCCGCCCGGACGCGAGGCCTATCCTGGCGACATCTTCTACCTGCACTCTCGTCTGCTCGAGCGTGCCGTCAAGATGTCCAAGAAGAACGGTTATGGCTCCATGACGGCTCTTCCGATCATCGAGACCCAGGACGGCGACGTCTCGGCCTACATTCCGACCAACGTCATTTCCATTACCGATGGTCAGATCTACCTGCAGTCCGAGCTCTTCTTCCAGGGCCAGCGCCCGGCAGTCGACGTGGGCATTTCCGTGTCCCGCGTCGGTGGCGACGCACAGACCAAGGCCATGAAGCAGGTCGCCGGCAACCTCCGTCTGGACCTTGCTTCGTACCAGGAGCTCGCCGGCTTCACGCAGTTCGGCTCTGACCTCGACGAGGCCACGCAAAAGCAGCTTACCCACGGCGCTCGCATGACTGAGCTCCTTAAGCAGCCGCGTTACAAGCCGTTTGAGGTTGGCGAGCAGATCGTTACGCTGTTCGCTGGCAACGAGGGCTTCCTGGATGACCTGGAGATCGCCGACGTGCTGCCTTTCCGCGCCGAGCTCATCGAGTACATGGACAATGGCTTTGGCTCGCTGCTCGACAAGGTTCGCGCCAAGAAGATCGACGATGACACCAAGGCTGAGCTCTTGCGCGTCATCGGCGACTTCAAGCAGCAGTTCATGGCCAAGCACCATTCGGATGTTTCTGGATCAGAGGAGAACTAAGCCCCATGGCCAACCTTCGCGACATTAAGAAGCGAATCTCCTCGGTTACCACGACCAAGCAGATCACGCGCACGATGGAGATGGTCTCTACGGCCAAGATCCGTCGTGCCCTCGATCGCTCCAAGCAGGCCGAGCCCTATAAGGAGGCACTGACCGACGTCATGTTGACGGTCGCCGGCGACGCCTCCTGTTCGGGCACCGATCCCATGCTGCAGAAGCATGAGAGCGTCAAGCATGGCCTGATTGTCGTTATTGCCTCGGACCGCGGCCTTGCCGGCGGTTTCAATACGACGGTGGAGCGCACGGCCGAAAAGCTCGCCGCTTCTTGGGCGAACGACGGCATCGAGTGCGAGATCATCGCGTGCGGGCGTAAGCCGGCCACGTATTTCCGTGACCGCGCAAGCGTCGTCATGCACTTTGAGGGCAACTCCTCTGAGCCCGATTTCAATCAGGCCCGCATGATCTCCTCTCATATCTGCGATGCGTATCGTGCCGGTGAGCTTGACCGTGTCGAGCTTGTCTACCACCACGCCAAGAACCGCGTGGATCAGGAGCTTCGCGTCGAGCATCTGTTGCCGCTCGACCCCGAGATGATCGCTATGGCCCACGGTCCGCGTAAGAACGAGACCGACGCCCCTAAGCGCATCTCGTCCACGTTCGAGTTCGTGCCCTCTCCCGAGCATGTTCTCGGCAAGCTTGTGCCGTCTTATATCCTGACGGTCATCTACCAGGCCCTGATCGATTCGGCGGCTGCCGAGCAGGGTGCACGCCGCAAGGCCATGCACTCCGCGACGGAAAACGCCACCGCGATCATCTCGACCCTTACCCGCACGTATAGTCGCGTGCGCCAGGCTTCGATCACGACCGAAATTAACGAGATCGTCGGCGGAGCCTCAGCATTGGAGGAACAGTAATGGCTAATAACACCGTAAAGCTTGCGGTCGAGGAAGCCACCAAGAAGACGACTGCCGGTGATGGTCGCATCGTGCGAATCATCGGCCCTGTCGTCGACGTCAAGTTTGACGGCGCGGTGCCCCCGATCTACAACGCGCTCACGGTCGAGGCCGAGACCCCGATCGGTCATCTGAGCACGATCCTCGAGGTCGAGAGCCAGCTTCCGGGCGGCGTCGTCCGCACGGTCGCCATGTCCTCGACCGACGGCCTGCAGCGCGGCCTCATCGCCACCGATACCGGTGAGCCCATGAAGATGCCCGTTGGCCCCAAGACGCTCGGCCGCATTTGGAACGTTATGGGCAAGCCCGTCGACGGCAAGCCCATGCCCGAGGTGGAGGAGTTCTACCCCATCCACCATGCAGCGCCCCGTTTCGACGAGCTCACCACCAAGACCGAGATCTTCGAAACCGGCATTAAGGCCGTTGACCTGCTCGAGCCCTACATCCGTGGCGGCAAAACGGGTCTGTTCGGCGGCGCCGGCGTCGGCAAGACCGTTCTGATTCAGGAGCTCATCAACAACCTCGCCCAGGAGCACGGCGGCACCTCGGTGTTCACCGGTGTCGGCGAGCGTACTCGTGAGGGCACCGACCTGTTCCTCGAGATGAGCGAGTCTGGCGTTATCGACAAGACCTGCTTGGTTTATGGTCAGATGAACGAGCCGCCCGGAGCGCGTCTGCGCATCGGTCTGGCCGGCCTTACCACCGCTGAGTACTTCCGTGATCGCGGCCAGGACGTTCTGCTGTTCATCGACAACATCTTCCGTTTCTCCCAGGCCGGTTCCGAGGTTTCCGCACTGCTGGGCCGTATGCCGTCCGCCGTTGGTTACCAGCCCACGCTGGCTACCGAGATGGGCGACCTCCAGGAGCGCATTACCTCGACCAAGACGGGCTCCATTACCTCCGTCCAGGCTGTCTACGTCCCCGCAGACGACCTGACCGACCCGGCGCCTGCCACGACGTTTACGCACCTCGACGCCACCACGGTTCTTTCGCGTAGCATTTCGTCGCTCGGCCTGTTCCCGGCTATCGACCCGCTCGCGTCTTCCTCCGACGCTCTCGATCCCTCGATCGTCGGCGAGGAGCACTACCGTGTCGCCGTCAAGGTCCAGGAGCTCCTGCAGGAGTACTCCGACCTTCAGGACATCATCGCCATTCTGGGTATGGACGAGCTGTCCGAGGAGCAGCGCCTTACGGTCAACCGTGCCCGTAAGATTCAGCAGTTCCTCTCGCAGTCCTTCCACGTCGCCGAGAAGTTCACCGGCAACCCCGGTGTCTACGTCCGCGTCGAGGATACCGTCCGCTCTTTCGCCGAGATTGTTGACGGCAAGGCCGATGACCTGCCCGAGCAGGCTTTCCGCTATGCTTCCACGATTGAGGACGTGCGCGAGCGCGCCCGCAAGATGGGGGAGAAGTAGGTTATGCGTATCCGCATCGTGTGCCCCGTGAGCTGCGCCTATGAGGGCGACGCTGCGTTTGTGTCGATTCCGTCCACGGATGGCGAGTTTGGCGTTCTGCCTGCTCACTCCAGCGAGATCTGCACGATCGACCGCGGTTACGTTCGCGTTTCCGATAAGGCCATGGGCACTGTCGACCACACGTTTGCCGTGGCCGGCGGCTATGCCCAGGTTGCGGACGATGTCGTGACCGTTCTCGCCGAGCGCGCTTGCGATTTGGCGACCGTCGATGCCGACAAGCTTAAAGCTGATATTCAAGGTTTTGAAGAGAAGCTGGGTAATTTGTCGGAGGATGATGCACGCCGCGCCTACCTCTATAATGAAATCGCATGGTGTAAGCTCAAGCTTGCCCAATAGTCAAACGATTTAGCGTTCGACCATTTGCGAACACATCATGCCCGGGATGGCCTAGCCACCCCGGGCATGCTTTTTGAAAGGGTAGACCTTGGATATTATCCGCGTTGAGGGTGGCCACGCCATCGGAGGCTCCGTGCCCGTCTCGGGTGCCAAGAACTCCGCGCTCAAACTCATGGCGGCAACGCTTCTGGCGCCGGGCAAGACGACGCTGCAGAACGTGCCCGATATTTCCGATGTCCACGTGATGGGCAAGGTGCTCAAGGGCATGGGCGCTACGATCGATGTTCTCGACGAGCACACGCTCGAGATTGATACCTCTCAGGTCGATTCTTGGGAGGCCCCCTACGAGCTCGTTGCCAAGATGCGTGCTTCCACCGCCGTCATGGGACCCCTGCTGGGCCGCTTCCATCGCGCCAAGATTGCCATGCCGGGCGGCTGCAACCTGGGTGCTCGCAAGATCGACATGCACATTCTGGGTCTCGAGGCCCTGGGCGTTGAGTTCGATACCGCCCACGGTTACATCAACGCTAATGCGCCCCAAGGTCTGCGCGGTACCACCGTCACGCTCGAGTTCGCCAGTGTCGGTGCGACCGAGAACCTCATTATGGCATCCGTGCGCGCGAAGGGTACCACGGTTATCGACAATGCCGCCCGCGAGCCCGAGATCGTCGATCTCGCCAACATGCTCAACGAGATGGGCGCCAAGATTGTTGGCGCCGGTACGCCCGTCGTGACTATCGAAGGCGTGGAAGAGCTCCATCCCGTTACCCATCGCGTGGTGGGCGACCGCATCGAGGCCGGTACCTTTATCGTTGCCGGTGCGTTGATGGCCGACGATCGCGGTGTCGATGTCACGGGCTTTTGCCCCATTCACTTGGGCATGGTGCTCAAGAAGATGGAGCTCATGGGTATCGACTGCGAGCGCGTCGAGGATGGCGTCCATGTGAACCGTGCCGAGCGTATCAAGCCGGTCGACATCCAGACGCTTCCGTTCCCCGGTTTCCCGACCGACATGCAGGCGCAGATTATGGTGCTCTCCGCCCTTGCCGACGGCAGTTCCGTTATTACCGAAAACATCTTCGAGAATCGCTTTATGTTTGCCTCTGAGCTGGTGCGCATGGGTGCCGACATTCGTATCGAGAGCCATCATGCCATGATTCATGGCGTCAAGGGCTTCTCGGGTGCACAGGTTACCTCGCCCGATCTGCGCGGCGGAGCGGCCCTCGTCGTAGCGGGCTTGATCGCCGACGGGACGACCGAGGTTTCGGCCATCCATCATATCAAGCGCGGCTACGAGCAGTTTGTCGAAAAGCTGCAGGCGCTCGGCGCGCATGTCGAGCATGCTACCGTCCCCGATCCCGTCATCTACTAATACAGGTTGCCTATGTTTAATAAAAAGCCCCTCGCGGATACCACCACCCGAAGACCCTCAACTGGTGCGCAGGCCAAGATCTATAGTCGCGATAACGTGGCTCGCTATTCCGAGCGCGCTCGTCAACGTCGTCGTAGCCACACGATTCGTCACGTCGCGCTCATTGTCGTGCTTGGCGTGCTGCTGAGTGCCACTACCGCTGCCGGCCTGTGGTTTGCCACCATTATGGGCAAGCTCGGCGATTCTAATGTCATTACCGACAATCTGCGTCGGGTTCTGGTTGACACCGATGAGGCAAAGGATCCGTTCTACGTGCTGCTTCTTGGCACCGACGGCCGTCCGGGAGAGGATACGTATCGTGCCGACTCGATTATCCTGGCACGCATCGACCCCACGCAAAAGCAGGCGACGCTCATTTCCGTTCCGCGCGACACCAAGGTCGAGTACAAGGGCGAGACCATGAAGATCAACGCCTGCCATACCGTTGGCGGCGCCGAGGCCATGGTCGAGGCGGTCAACGAGCTGTGCGGTGTTCAGATTTCCCACTATGCCGAGGTCAGCTTCGACGGTATGCAGGCGCTGATTGATTCGGTTGGCGGTATCGACATTAACGCAACCGATGATGTTGACGATCCCGAGCACCTGGATATTAAGATTACCGCTGGCCAGCAGCATATGGACGGTGCCACCGCCCTTACCTATGCCCGCTGCCGCTACACCTATGCCGACGGCGATTACACGCGCATGCGCCACCAGCGTCAGGTGCTTGGCGCCCTTGCCAACCAGATTCTCAATAACTTCGATGCCACGAAGATCTTTGGCCTGGTTAATTCGCTGTCCGATATGCTCGTAACCGATATGAGCGTTCAGGATATCGTGGCTACGGTCAACGCCATGCGCGGTATGGATGTCGACGGTATCTACTCGGCCAACCTGCCCTCGTACGCCGACGACAGCACCATGATCGACGGTGTGAGCTACGTCTTTGTCTACGAGGACGAGCTCAAGGAAATGATGGAGCGCGTCGATGCTGGCAAGGATCCCAAGGGTCCCAACACCATGGGTCTTTCCGACGGTTCCAGCTCTACGATCGGCGACCTGAACAACAACACGTCTGACGATTACGCAAACGGTACCGCAACCTCATCGGTCAGCTCTGACGATTCCGATGACTCAAGCGATTCGAGCGGTTCGGACTACTACGAAGAGCCCACCGGCGACGGCAACGGCTACGAAGCCAACTACTAAGTTACGCGGTTTTACCAAACCGCGTAACCGCTTGACGCTGCGCGGGCCGCATTTGGACAATCTGACGTTCAACTTCAAGGGCGCGACCAGAAGGTCAGCGCCCTTTCGTTTCACGTCACCTTGTCTCAAATGCGACCCGCTCGCTGCCCGTCCTCAACCTGCGACGTTAGTCATTGGGGATGTTCTTAAACGACTGGTCAAAGGGGGCACTCTTGATGTACTTGGCACTTGGGGATATTCCTTTTGTGCCGGCAGTTTGGGACACTCCTTGCGTTAAGAGGCTGGCGTGCGTCAACCTGTTCTCATTGCAGCAAAAAAATCGCCCCGTTCTCGGTTGAGGACGGGGCGATTCGTCTTTTGGACTTGTGCAGCCAGGCTTATGCAAAGCGGGCGACGAGCTCCTGGAGCACGTCGGTCATCTTGACGAGCGAACTGACCGGGACGAACTCGTTGACGCCGTGGTAGCAATAGCCGCCGGTGGAAAGGTTGGGGCAGGGCAGACCGCGGAACGACAGCTGCGCGCCGTCGGTGCCGCCACGAATCGGCAGCACTTGGGGCTCAACGCCGCAGGCAAGGTAGGCTTCCTTGGCAACATCAATAAGCTCGGGATAGTCACGAACGATCTCGGCCATATTTCGATACTGCTGCTTAATCTCGACCGTCACGCGCTCCTCACCCAGACGTTGGTTGAGCATCGAGGCGGCGGCATCAATAAGGTCGAGTTTCTGCTGGAACTTGGCGGCGTCATGGTCGCGGACGATATAGCGCGCTGTGGCGTGATCGACGGTCGCAGATACACCCTCAAGGTGATAAAAGCCCTCGTAGCCTTCCGTATACTCCGGGCGCTGCACGTAGGGGAGCAACGCGTTGAAGTCGCAGAACAGATTGCCTGCGTTGACCATACGACCCTTGGCGTCGCCCGGGTGGATGGACTGGCCCTCAAAGCGGACGGTCGCCTCGGCGGCGTTAAAGCACTCCCACTCCAGCTCGCCGATGGGGCCGCCGTCGACCGTGTAGGCGTACTTGCAGCCAAAGGTATCGATATCCAACAGCTCGGCTCCGTGGCCGATCTCCTCGTCAGGGCAGAAGCAAATGCCGAGCGCGGGATGGGGCAGAGAAGGGTCCTGAGCGATACGTGCGACAAGCGACATGATCTCGGCGACGCCTGCCTTGTCGTCCGCGCCCAGCAGCGTGGTGCCATCGCTGCAGACCAGGTCCTCACCCGCGAGGTCGTTCAGGGCGGGAAGCTTGGCAGTACTCATGGCAACGGGCTTACCGTCAACCGTGCCGCAGACCAGGTCGCCGCCTTCGTAGTGTACGATGTGTGGCTTCACGCCGGCACCCGGTGCAACTTCGGTGGTGTCGAGGTGGGCGATCAGGCCCAGGGCGGGCTTGTCCTCAGCGCCCGCACTTGCGGGGATATGCGCACAGACATAGGCGTGCTCGGTCACGTGGACATCTTCTGCACCAAGCTCGCGCAGCTCTTCAGCCAGCACGTTGGCAAGGTCAAACTGAACGGCGCTCGAGGGTACCTGGTCGCAGTTTGCATCCTCGGACTGCGTGTTGATCTGGACGTAGCGCAAAAAGCGCTCGAGGACATCGGGGTTCGTGGTG
>CABUTH010000010.1 GCA_902494465.1 uncultured Collinsella sp. | reverse complement strand
GGTTTCAGTCATTTAAGTCTGTCCCCAATGACTAAGAGCGTCCCCAATGACTAGGTGCCGTACTTGACTTTAACTCTGCTTTAACTGGTACCATCCTCTATGTCTGTAACGCCATATAGACCGAGGGGATATATCTATGACCGCAACTGCACCCGCAGCACCCGCTAAGGTGTACTTCACCAACCTGCGCACGCATGCTCGCGAGAGCCAGCTTGACAAGCTCAAGCGCCTCATCCGTCACGCCGGTATCGAGCAGATCGACTTTGAGAACAAGTTCGTCGCCATCAAGATTCACTTTGGCGAGTTGGGCAACCTGAGCTTTTTGCGCCCCAACTACGCCCGCGCCGTCGCGGATGTCGTGAAGGAGCTGGGCGGCAAGCCCTTCCTCACCGACTGCAATACGCTCTATGTCGGTAGCCGCAAAAACGCGCTCGAGCACATCGATACCGCCTACCAGAACGGCTTTACCCCGTATGCTACGGGTTGCCAGATCATCATTGCCGACGGCCTCAAGGGCACCGACGAGGCACTCGTTCCGGTCGAGGGCGGCGAGTACGTGCACGAGGCCAAGATCGGTCAGGCGCTCATGGATGCCGATATCGTGATCAGCCTCACCCACTTTAAGGGTCATGAGCAGGCCGGTTTTGGCGGCGCCATGAAGAACCTGGGCATGGGAGGCGGCAGCCGTGCCGGCAAGATGGAGCAGCATGCCGCCGGCAAGCCGAACGTCTCGACCGAGCACTGCGTTGGCTGCCGTGCCTGCGAAAAGATCTGCGCGCACGACGCTATCTCGTTCGACGACACCCGCGAGCGCGAGCTTGCCAGCGGCGCTACTCGCACGGTGCACGTGGCCACCATCGACCACGATCGCTGCGTGGGCTGCGGACGCTGCATTGCGGCATGCAACCAGGATTGCATCAAGCCCGGCTATGACGCCGCGGCCGACGTGCTCAACTGTAAAATCGCTGAGTACACCAAGGCCGTTGTCGACGGCCGCCCGAGCTTCCATATCTCGCTTGCCATGGATATCAGCCCCAACTGCGATTGCCATCCCGAAAACGACACGCCTATCGTCAACGATATCGGCATGTTCGCGAGCTTCGACCCGGTCGCCATCGACCAGGCCTGCGCCGATGCTGTCATGGCATCCGAGCCGCTGCCCAACACCGAGCTCACCGATAGCGCGGCCAAGATGGAGCACAACCACGAGCATCTGGAGGGCGAGCAGGCCAAGGACCCCTTCTGCATCACGCATCCCGACACCGACTGGCGCGTGTGCATCGCGCACGCCGAGAAGATCGGCCTGGGCACGAGCAAGTACGAGCTCATCGAGGTCAAGTAACACCTGTCTATTGGACATATCAAGCGCTTTTGTAGCGCAACGTTAGCAAAAGCCGCCCGTGAGCACAGTGCCCACGGGCGGCTTTTTGGAAGTGCTAGGGGGTCAGATAGACCAGTAAACCGTACTATTTGCCTAAAAATTCTTGTCGAGGAAGTCGCCGACCGTGTTCCAGTAGAGCTCGGGGTCAACTTGCGCACTCTTGGCGTGGGTGGCGCCATGGATGGTGAGCTTTTGTTTGACTTTGCTGGCGCACGCGTCGTAGTTTTGGTCGAGCATGCTGTACGGTACAAAGGTGTCCTGGTCGCCGTGGATAAACAGCATGGGAACTGTCGCGCGCTTGAGCTGTTCCACGCTGCTCGCCTTATGAAAGTCGTAGCCTGCGCGCACGTTGCACACTAAGTTTGCTACATCGAGCAAGGGAAAGCTGGGCAGGCCGAACACGTCCTTGAGCTGCAGAGAAAACTCGTCCCAAACACTCGTATAACCGCAGTCCTCGATAATGCATTTCACGTTTGCGGGCAGAGATTCCCCCGCGACGTTCATGGCGGTTGCCGCACCCATCGACTCGCCAAAGACCAGGATGCGCGCCTCGGGGTCAGCCTGAACGATTCGCTCGATCCATGCGACGATGTCGAGGCGCTCGGGCCAGCCCATGCCGATATAGTCGCCGCCGGAGCGCTCGTGGGCGCGGGCGGCGGGTGCGAGTACGTTCATGCCGCGGTCGTGGAATCGCTTGACGTATCGGGCCATACCGATGGGCTCGTTGGTATATCCATGCAGGCAGACTGCGTAGTCGTGCGTGCTCTCCGACGCAGCAAAATACCAGGCGGCGAGCTCGGTCCCGTCGTCCGCGGTGAGGCTGCTGCTCTCGCGGTTCTCTTTAAACCACGCTCGCGTCTCGCCCTCCTCGGCGTCCATCTGTTCGCCCTTTTCGGCGTCCTTGCTGTCCTGCATCATCTTCATGGTGTAGGGCGCTTGGGGATTCAGGGCAAAGTCGAACAAGAAGTTGCCGGCAAACCCCAGCAGCGCGACAACGAGCACCAGCGCAACGACGCCAGCTATCTTGAGCTTTCGATGGGAACGTGCGTTTTGAGACATAAGAAGCTTTCCTATAAGATGTTAATACATCAACATTTAATGCAAGCGCATTATGGACGTTCGCCGTTGATGCGTCAACAGACAAAGAATGGGTAAACAAAGGGTCACGTATGGTGCAAATTTCGCACGTACCTAGACGCTTTGATATAGTGTTGAGAACTCTTTACGTTGGAGGATGTAACCGGCATGTCCGATTCGAGCGACAGTTCTAAGCCGCGACCCAAGACCGCGGCCGTTCCACACTACACGGTGGGCGAGGAGATCATGAACTCCGTCACCCATGGTGTCGGCTGCCTGCTGGGTATCGCGGGCCTGGTGCTCCTGATCGTATTCGCCGCCCTGCGCGGCGGAGGCCCGGCCCACATGGCCGCGGCAATTGTCTATGGCGTCAGCATTATCCTCGAATACCTAGCCTCCACGCTCTACCACGCGATTCAGCCCGCGCGCGCCAAGCGCGTGTTTCGCATCATCGACCACAGCTGCATCTACCTGCTCATAGCCGGCAGCTATACGCCGTTTTGCCTCATCACGCTCGCAAACGACGGCGGCGCTGTGCTGTTCTTTGCCGTATGGGCCATCGCCATCATCGGCATTGCCCTCGAGTGCTTCCTGCGCGAGCACCAGCCGCATTGGGTAAGCGGCGTGGTCTATCTGCTGATGGGCTGGCTCGTCGTCTTTAAGCTGCCCGAGCTCGTGTCGCTGCTCAACCCCGTGGCGCTTGCCCTGCTCGCCGTCGGCGGCGTGTGCTACACCGCGGGCGTGCCGTTCTATATCGCCAAAAACGTGCGCTATCTTCACAGCGTGTTTCACCTGTGGGTGCTCGCCGGCAGTATCTTCCAGTTCATGGCGGTGATCCTCTTCGTAATCTAGCGATCGCGCCTGCGCCCGCGGGCCCGTCCGGGCGCCCGCCGGGTGCAACTGCCCTATCCGCCATCAACGTTTTGACCTGACGTCCCGAATCTTGGAGGTTCGAGAAACTCCCGATGGACATAACCATCTCCCTTATCACCACCCTCGTTTTGACGCTCATCAACGGCTACTTCTCTATGTCCGAGATGGCGCTCACCACGGCCAAGCGCGCCGTGCTGGAGCACGAGGCCGAGGAAGGCGACAAGCGCGCCGAGCGTGCCATTAAGCTGGCTGCCGACTCCGACCAGCTGCTCGCCACCATCCAGGTTGCCATCACGCTCGTGGGCTTCGCCTCGTCCGCCGTCGCCTCGACGAGTCTGTCCGACCCGCTCGCCACGTGGCTCATGAGCTTTGGCATCGCGCCGCTCTCCGCCATCGCACGCGGCCTGGCGCCGGTCATCATCACCGTCGCGGTCGCCTTCGTGTCCATCGTGATCGGCGAGCTTGTGCCCAAGCGCATTGGTCTGGCCAATGCCGAGGGCGTATCCAAGCAGGTCGTGGGACCGTTGTCGTTTTTCCAGAAGATCGCCCGTCCGCTCGTGTGGCTGACTGGCGCTTGCTCCGATGGCCTGGCCCGCATTCTGCGCATCAAGAGCGCCGACGACCGCCAAAACGTCTCGGAGGAAGAGATCAAGTACATGGTCTCGGAGCAGGACGACCTGCTCGACGAGGAAAAGCGCATGATCCACGAGATCTTCGACCTGGGCGACACCGTTGCCCGCGAGGTCATGGTGCCGCGCGTGGACACCACCATGTGCGAGGACGACGAGACGGTCGCCGACGTGCTGTCCACCATGCGCCAGACCGGCTTTAGCCGCATCCCCGTCTATCACGAGGATCCCGACAACGTCGCCGGCATTGCGCACATCAAGGACCTGATTCAGCCTGCGCTCGACGGCAAGGGCGACCAGCCCATCGCCGGTTTTTTGCGCGACGCTACCTTTGTGCCCGACACCAAGGACATCCTGCCGCTGCTGTCCGAGATGCAGACCTCTCACGACCAGATCGTGGTGGTCGTGGACGAGTACGGCGGCACGGCCGGCATTATCACCATCGAGGACATCGTCGAGGAGATCGTCGGCGAGATCGAGGACGAGTTCGACCCCGACAACAAGTATCTCACGCGCCTTTCGCGCCGCGAGTGGCTCGTTGATGGGCGTTTTTCGTGCGATGACGCGATTGAGCTTGGTTGGCCGCTCGAGGAAAGCGATGATTATGAGACCATCGCCGGCTGGATTTTGGAGCTTTGTGACTCGGTGCCCGACATCGGAGAGGTGTTTGAGGTCGCGGGGTACAAGTTTAAAGTGCAGTCGATGCGTGGCCAGCGCATCTCGCTCATTCGCGTGATCGCTCCGGCCGAAACCGATAAGAAGGATTCCGAGTCTTCGGTAGACGAGCCGACGACGTCGGGTGCGGGTTCCGCGAATCCGCACGACGGCGACGAGTAGGACAAGGAAGAGTAGGGGAGAGTTATGGCAGGCCTGTTCAACATCCTTAAGGTCACCGTCAGTGAGGACAAGATCTGCGCGCATGTGCTGGTGAACCCCGGCATGCCGCTCATGACCTCGGAGGACATCGAGGCCACGGCGCGCGTGTACTACCTGGTACCGGCGATTGCCAAGCACCTGTGCCTGGGCGATTCCGGCCGCGAGTTCCAGGACTGCATGGGTCAGACCGAGCTCTGCCACCTGCTGGAGCACGTGACGGTTGAGCTCATGAACGAGACCGGTCTTGCCGGTAGCATCTCGTGCGGCCGCACGCGCGTAAGCGAGCATGACGAGCGTGTCTTTGAGGTCGAGCTTTCGTGCCCCGACGACGCACTGGCCATCGGTGCGCTGTCGTCGGCCACCTTTATGATGGACTGGGCGTACCTGCACGCCGACCAGCCTGCCCCCGACGTGGAAGGTACGGTCGCGGGCCTGCGCAACCTGGTGCTGGGCATGCGCGCCGAGGCCGAGGGCAAGGATCCTCACGGGGCCGTCGCTGCTGCGAACGGCGAAGATGCTGCCGAGGACGAGGGCGCTGACGAGGGCGATGTGCCGGTCGACGCCGAGCCCGTTGCCGATGCGACCGCCGAGCCCGTTTCCACCGAGCCCCAGGGCGTCCCCAACTTTGACGACGAGCCCCAGGTGGCGATTGATACCGAGGGCGCGGTTGCCGAGAACCACGAGGCCTCCGCTGCCGTCTTTGGCGGTGCGGCGACGGTTCCGGCGGGACCTGCGCATGAGGGCGGCCTGCCGCTCGTGGACGGCGCCGGCGAGGACCCGGGTGCCACGGTGGCCATGCCGGCTATGCCTCAGGAGTAGGCCTACGCGTTTATCACCATCACGTACCTGCGCCTTTGCCGTACGCAGATGAGCGGAGCGGCAAGTGATGCGCTGCGGGTATAATGGACAGCATTCAAACGGTGGGCACCGACGTGCCCGCAGGAGAGGAATGATCATGGGTAAGACTTTCAGCTTTGTCTCCGGCGCTCTTTTTGGTGCCGCTGCCGGCGCTATTATCGGTGTTGCTCTGGCCCCGCGCTCGGGCGCCGAGACCCGCGCCATGGCTGCCGATATCGCCAACGACGCCTGGGACAATATGCGCGACACCTACGAGCACAGCGCCGAGGAGGCCCGTGCTGCGGTGAATGACTTTGGCCCGATGGTCGACGCCAAGACTGACGACCTACGCGCCAAGGTCGACCTGGCCCGCGAGCGCATGGACCAGCTGCGCGAGCAGCTCAACGACGCCATTTCGGGCGGCAACGTGACGCCTGCTGCCGACGTCGTGGTCGAGAACGCCGTCGAGGCCGATACCGAGGCTGCGGAGCCCTCGACCGAGGCATAATGCGCGCCGGGGATTTTGTCGGTGCCAAGATCTATCGCAAGCCTACCGAGGACAAGCGCACCAAAAAGGACGGCACGCCGCGCAGCCCTAAAAAGCTCGGAAAGATTCACTTTCCGGTCTTTACCCCGGGCGGTACGCGTGTGGTCGGCTTTATGGTTCGCCAGTCCGATATCGCGGGCATGATCGAGCGTCCCGACCGATTCGTAGCGCTCGACGCCATTGGTGTCTACGAGGGCGCCATTGCGGTCGATGACGTCAAGGACACGTACGATGCCGCCGCCGCCAAGCGCCTCGACATCAACCTGGACGATTGCATCATCTGGGTCGGTATGGACGTACGCACGGAATCGGGCGACGTCGTGGGTTATTGCTCGGACGTTGAGTTCAAGCCACGCTCGGGCATCGTGCAGGCATTCTATGTGACCGCCGGTGCTGCTTCGAGTGTTTTGGTTGGTGACACGCAGGTGCCGCCGACGATGCTGCGCGGCTACGAGAACGGCGCGATGATTGTCTCGGACGAGGTCAAGGCGCTCGGGTATTCGGGCGGCGCGGCCGCCAAGGCTGCCGAGGCCAGTGTCGTGGTGGGCGATAAGGTCAAGAAGGGCGCCAAGGTGCTCGATGACAAGGGATCGGTTGCCGTGGACAAGGGCAGTCGCGCGCTGGGCAAGCAGCTCGGCAAGACGCGCGGCATGTTCAAGGCCTTTAAGGACGAATACCAAAAGGCGAGCGGAGGCTCGTCAAAAGCTACAAAATAGCGACGTACCAAATGATGGGAGGCAAGCCGGAGACCTGTTGCTCCGGCTTGCTGTGTTTATGGGGGAGGGCACATGCGCCAAAACGGATCCAACTTAAACGGGCGTTCGGGTGCGCGTCCGACGGCGCGTCGCGACCTGGGGCAGCTGCCCAGCGGTCAGCGCAAGCGTCACCGTAAGCCCGGCGCGATGTACCTCAACCATAGCCGCGGGTTTAGCGACCGCAGCGCGCGCATCGGCAACGGGCGCTCGCCGCGCCGACCGTCCCGTCTGCCCTATGCGCTCATTGCCGTGGGCTGTGCGCTCGTGCTGTTTATCGCTGCCGTCGTGGGCTACGTCAACCGCAGCGTGGACGTGGAGCTCAACGGCCAGAAGACCGCGGTGCGCGTGGGCTCTACGCTGCAGAATCTCATCGACGACCAGGAGTTGACTGACACCTACGACGCAGGCGACCTGCTGGCCGTCGATGACAGCGTGCTCAAGCGCCATGGCGGCGAAAAGCTGTCGGTGAAGGTCGACGGCAAGCGCATAAAACAGGGCAAATGGGATAGCCGCGAACTTGAGGGCGGCGAGAAGGTGACGGTCAAGGATGGCCGTAACACCTACGAGAAGCATGAGGTTCAGGCTACGGTTATCGAGCCCAAGCTCAAGGTCGAGGGCACGGGTGCTATCGAGTATGTGCAGACGTGGGGCGTTCAGGGCCGCTCCGAGGTGTGGGTTGGTGAGCAGTCGGGCAAGACGCAGGACCGCGGCGAGGTTGTGCCCGCCACCGATTGCGTCGTTGCGTGCGCCAGCGTGGCGCCCAAGGGCAACGAAAAGTACGTGGCGCTGACGTTTGACGAGGGTCCGAGCGGTGCGACCAAGCAGATTTTGCAGGTACTCAAGGAAAAGGGCGTCACCGCGACGTTCTTCCTGTCGGGCGATGCGGCCGAGGCCTCGCCTGCCACGGCCAAGGCGATTGTCGATGCCGGGTGCGAAATCGGATCCAACAGCTACAGCGACGATTCGCTCAAGGGTCAGGACCGTGAGGCGGTACGCGAGCAGATCACGAAAGGCACCGATGCGATTAAGTCGGCGACCGGCGTGAAGACGATGCTGCTGCGTGCTCCCTACGCTGCCTTTGACGAGCAAAACTGGATTGATGCGATGGACCTGGTCTCCGCCGTGGTCTCGTGGAATATTGACTCGGGCGACTGGCTGCTCAACGGTGCCGACGAGCAGGTCTCGACGGTGCTCGATTCGGTGACGCCGGGCAATATTGTGTTGCTGACCGATAACGATGAATGCGCCGAGCAGACGCTTGAGGCACTGCCGCAGATCATCGACGGCCTTGTCGCCGACGGCTACAAGATCGTGACGCTCAGCGACCTGATTAAGACGGACACGTCGCTGAGCAAAAAGCTCACCTCGCTGACGAAGGTCACCATGCCCAAGGACGCCGTGTTCCCCCAACTTGCCGAGGACGATGACACCACAGAGTAGTCATTGGGTAGTCGTTTAAGAACGTCCCCAATGGCTATGTCACGGATACGTCAGCGTTTGGTATGCCTGCAATGTGCAGCGCATAAATTCGATGCCGCTGGGCGATGCTGATGCTATAGTTACTGCGGTTAATGAGGGTCAAGAGAAAGGTTACAGGTGAAATCCAAACCTCGACCATACAGTCGATGACCCCATGCAGGTGCTTTTTGCGCATGCACGGGGTGTAAGCGTCGAGCGGCGTGCCGCCCGCGCATGCGTATACATATCCAGAAGCCTCCGGACGCCGCACGCGCGGCCGCGTCCGGAGGAATAATGATGGGGAGCACCATTGAATTATCTGAGTGAGATGCTCAAATTGCCGGTCCTGGACGTCGACGGCGAAAAGCTCGGCGTGGTCAACGATTTTGGCATTGCTACCGGCGAAGTTTTTCCTCACGTGACGTCGCTCGCGTTCCGCGGCCCCGGCAAGACGCCGTTTATGATCAGCTGGCGCAAATGGGTCGACCGTATCGATGAGACAGGCGTGTATCTCAATACGTCTGCCACCAATATTCGCTTCTCGTACCTGCAGCCGACCGAGCTGTTGCTGGCGCGTGACGTGCTCAACAAGCAGATCGTCGATACGCAGGGCATGAAGGTCGTGCGCGTCAACGACATCAAGTTTTCCATGTCGGGCGAAAACCAGCTGCGCCTGTTGGGTGCCGAGGTCGGTGCCCGCGGTCTGCTACGCGCCATCAGCCCCGCGCTCGAGCATATCGTCGAAGGCTTTATGAAGCACCTGGGCAAGCCTCTCAGCGAGGATATCATCGCTTGGTCCTACATGGACCTGCTCGACCGCTCGACCAAGAACATTCAACTCTCGGTGTCGCACAAGACGCTCGGCGAGCTGCATCCTGCCGACATCGCCGACATTATCGAGCAGCTCGACCCGCGCCTACGTGCGCAGGTGTTTGCGCAGCTCGATACCGCCCAGGCCGCCGAGGCCATCTCGGAGTTCGATGACGACGAGCTTATGACCGAGATGCTCGAGGGCCTGTCCGACACGGACGCATCGTCGATGCTGGCCATGATGGACCCGGACGACGCTGCCGACCTGATCGATGAGCTCGATTATGAGAAGGCCGAGAAGCTCCTGCGCCTGATGGGCGTCAAGGAGGAGAAGGCGATTCGTAATCTGCTGGGGTATGAGGACAACACCGCCGGCCGCATCATGACCTCGGAGTTTGTCTCCCTGCCCGCCACGGCAACGGTCGGTGACGCCATCGAGGCGATTCGCGAGCTCGACGAGGACTTCGAGAGCGTCTACTACGTCTATACCGAGGATCCGAGCGGCATGCTGACCGGCGTGCTTTCGCTGCACACACTGATCGTAGCCGATCACGACGCTACGCTGGGCCAGCTGGCCTATCGCGACCTGGTCTATGTGTCGCCCGACGAGGACCAGGAAGACGTGACGGACGAGATGACCAAGTATGACCTGGTCGCCATCCCCGTCTGCGACGAGAACCGCCACATCCTGGGTATCGTGACCTTCGACGACGCCATGGACGTTATCGCCGAGGAGCATCAGGAGGACCTGCAGATCGCCGGCGTCGGCTCGGGCGACAGCGCGTCCGATGACTCGACGAATGTGCTCAGCTGGTTCGTGCATCGCCAGTACTGGGTTGTTGTATGGGGCATCGCGTCGTGCATCATGGCGACCGTGCTGGGAACGGCGCTCGGCTCCGCGCATCTGGTGGTGTTCCCCATGTGCGCCATGCCGCTCGTGCTGCTGGCGGCCTCGCGCATGGTGTCGTTCGTCAAGAACTACTTCCTGGAGTATGACGGTCACGACGACGAGCCCAAGCCGTATCTGGGGTTTTTCTTCCAGAGCACGGGCATGGGCCTGATTCTGTCACTCGTGACCTACCTGTGCGCCCAGCTGGTGCGCACCGCTGCGTTCCTCGATGCGCCCATGTTTGAGGAGCAACTCTTTACCGGGTGCTTTAATATCGCTGCCATCATTTGCCTGGTTGGCAACATGAGCGCCGTGATTTACCTGATGGTGCTGTTCTGGCGTGACGAGCATGACCTCAACACGTCGGGCACCGCCATGAACGTCATTGCCGTCATGATTTCGTGTGTGGCGTATTGCATCGCCGCGGTGCTGCTCGCCATGTCAGTCATGGGTTAGGTGGTCGCGTGCAAAATACCAAGCAAAAGTCGGGTACCAAGCAAAAGCTGACCATCGCGGCCATCTTTGGCGCTATGGGTCCCGGTCTGCTGGCGGCGCTTTCGGGCAATGACGCCGGCGGCATTGCAACGTATTCCAGCGCGGGCGCCAGCTATGGCTACAAGATGCTCTGGATGCTTCCCGTCATGACTGTGCTGCTCATCGTGACGCAGGAGACCGCGGCGCGCTGCGGCTGCGTCACGGGTAAGGGCCTGGCATCGCTCATTCGCGAGCGCTTTGGCGTGCGCAAGAGTGTACTTGCTATGGCAGCGCTGCTGATCGCCAACACGGCTGTGACCATTTCGGAGTTTGCGGGCATCGCCAGCGGTCTTGCTCTCTTTGGCGTGCCGGCGAGCATCTCGGTGCCGTTGGTGGCGCTGCTGGTATGGATGCTTACCATGTCGGGTAGTTTCCAGCGCATCGAGAAGATTCTGCTGCTGGTGAGCTGCGTGTTCGTGACCTATATCGTCGCCGCGTTTATGGCTGGCCCCAACTGGGGTGAGGTCGCGGTCGACCTGGTCGTGCCTAACATTCAAAATGACCCCAGCTACGTGTCGCTCGTGGTCGCAACGATCGGTACCACCATCGCGCCGTGGATGATTTTCTTGGCGCAGAACAACGTGGTCGATAAGAACGCGGGCGAGGACGACATCGTGCTGCAGCGTATTGATACCGTGAGCGGCTCGATCGCTGCCGATATCATTGCCGGCTTTATTATCATCACGACCGGCACGGTGCTGTTCCCGGCGGGTATTCAGATTAGCGATGCTGCCGATGCCGCCCGCGCGCTGGAGCCTATTGCGGGCCAGTGGTCTACGGTACTGTTTGCCTCGGGCCTGGTCGCGGCGAGCTTCTTGGCTGCCTGCGTGCTGCCGGGCGTTACGTCGAGCGCTATCTGCGAGGCATTTGGCTGGGAGCGCGGTGCCGACCGCAGCTGGGACGAGGCCCCGGTCTATCGCGGCATCATTACTGCCATCATCGGTATTTCTGCCGTGCTGGTGCTTATGCCCGGTGTCGATCTGTTCCAGATTATGATGACCTCGCAGGTCATCAATGGCGTGCTACTGCCCGTGGTTCTGGTGTTCCAGGTGGTTATCGCCGCCGACCGTCACATTATGGGTGCCAACCGCAACGGCCGCGTGTGGAACGTGCTCACGTGGGCGACTATCGCCGTGATTACGGTGCTGACGGTCGTCATGTTTGTCCTGCAGGCGATGGGCTACAGCGCTTAGCGCCCACTTTTGCTTCCGAACAGGCCGTAGCGATGGACTGCGGCCTGTTTTTTGCCCGCTATAGGGCATTAGTTATATGGCAGTGGACAAAAAATGCCAAATATGAGTACTGTTGCTAAGTGAATAGCATTTACATCCAAGAAGATAATGGACATAGCCGATAGTATGTTCATTAAAATTGGCTCCAATATGTCTTAAACCAGTCAGGTTGGCTGCTTTAGGGGGTTGTAGGGGTCGCTCGGACGTCATTTTGGGTGATTTTGCCTGCTACTAAAATGGTAACAGTACTCATATTTGCCCCTTTTTGTCCACGACCTCTTGGAGCCGGCTCGAAAAGAGTGATTTTGGGTTGTTTGCTGCGGGTGTGGGCTTGGAAACAACGTTCGGGGTGGCGAGGCGCCCAGAATTCGGTCGCAAGGAGGGCGTTCCTCGGCTGTGCCAGGAGTGTCCCTAGGTGCCGACACATAAGGAACGTCCCTAACTGCCGGAGGGGGTGCCTGCCGTGGCGGGCATCCCCTCCGGATGTGGGAAGTTTGCGCTGCAGGTTACTTGTCGGCGCCCAGCTTGTGCGGCTTGAGAGCGAGCGCATTGACGAGCGCGTCGGTGGCAGACTTGACGGCCGCCGGCTGCGGATCGTTGACGTGATCCTCGGGATGCACGGGCAGGTCCTTCTTGACTGCATCGTGGATCAAGTTGAGGTACTCAGTCACGCCAGTGGTCGACAGGTGCGTGCCATCGCCATCGAACAGGTCGTTGCGATTGGCACTGTATCCGTACCAGTCGATAACGCGCACGTTCTTGTAGCGCGTAGCGGCGTTGGCGATGGCCTGGTTGGTAGAGCCGACCCACGGCTGCGGGCTGCGCGTGTTCACAAACACCACAATACGCTTGTCTCCTGCATCGGTCATGATGGCGTCGATCTGGTCGTCGGTTACCAAGCCGTTGGTGCCCAGTGCAAAGACCACGATCTTGCCGGCAAGGTTCTGTTGGAGATAGCCCTCAAATGTCGCGCGGCCCGCATCAAACTGGCGGCCCTTTTCGGCATCGATGTGACTGTGCGGGAACACGCCGTCAAAGGAATCAACGGCGCGCAGCGACACGGAGTCACCGATCATCAGCAGGTCGTAGGATCCATCGGGGAAGCCGTCGTTGTCCTTGTCGGTGTCGTCGGCCGCCTGCTGGTCGGTGGGCGCGGTGTTTTTGGCTTCCTTGTTGAGGACTTCGGCGCCCTCACCGCTCAGTGCGGAAGTCTCCGGCACAAAGATCAGGCCGCCCAGCGCGATAACAAGCACGATGCCGCAAGTGGCGCACGCGGGAATATGCGCGCGCACCCAGTTGGCGGGCGTGGTGGTGCCGTCGCGGAACTCGGATACGGTGCGCCCAAAGGCGCCCTTTCTAAACGGCGTCTCGATAAAGCGATATGAGCATTCGGCTACGGCGATCACCAGCAGTACCTGCAAAATGTACTGCCACCAGGGCGTATCGTTGATGTTGGCGACCGGGTTCATGAGCAACAGTAGCGGATAGTGCCACAGGTAGATGCTGTACGAGCGCTTGCCAACCCACACGAGCGGCTCGGCGGACAGTGCGCGGGCAAGCATTCCCTGGGGCTGCACGCAGGCCGCGATGACCATGAGTGTGAGGATGGAGCATAACAGCGTGCCGCCGCGATACTGGAACGCGGTGTAGCCGTTGGTGAGCGCGACCATGGCGGCAAGGCCAACCAGACCCACGACGCCCAACATATCGATGGATGCGGGCGAGGACCAAAAGCGCACGAGGGCACTCGGCTGTGCCGGGACGGTCTCGGCTGCGCCGTCGGTCGTAGCGTCATGCTTGCCCTCGGCGTTCTTGCCGTGCTTGGCGGCGCCAGCCAGGCGATTGAGCCCCAAACGACGAGCGAGACGCACCGGAGCCAGGTCGCGATCGGGAATAAAGGCCATCCAGGCGCCCAGCAGCAGCGAGAAGACGCGGGTGTCGGTGCCGTAGTACACGCGGCTGGGGTCGGCGGCGGGGTTATAGAGCACCATCATGGCGATGGCGGAGACAGCAGCCAGGCCCAGAACCACGCGGCGCGTGTTGGGCTTGCTCATGTGCACGGATACCATAGCGAGCAGCAGCGGGGGCCAAACCAGGTAGAACTGTTCCTCGATGGCGAGCGACCAAAAGTGCGTAAGCGGCGAGGGGTCGCCTAGGGCGTTGAAGTACGAGACGTTTTGGGCAATCTGCCACCAGTTGTTGAAGAACAGCAGCGATGGCAGGATGTCGGGGCGCATCTTGGTGAGCATCACGTGGTTAAAGATGGTGCACAGCGCGCAGGTCACGAACACTACCGTTGCCACGGCGGGGACCAGGCGGCGGATGCGGCGAATCCAGAAGCTCTTAAGGTCGATGCGGCCGGTCTTAGCGACTTCGTTGAGCAGCAAGCGCGTGATCAGATAGCCCGAAAGCACAAAGAAGATCGTGACGCCAAGCAGGCCGCCCTGAGCCCACGTGAGGTTAAGGTGATAGAGCACCACCGCGACGACGGCGAGCGTACGCAGACCGTCGAGTGCAGGGATGTAGCGGGACTTGGGGCGAGTGGGCGTCTGCTCCGCGGCGGGAGTGTTGGCGCGGCCCGCGTTGTTGGCAGAAGCACGATGGGGGCTCGCGGTGCGTCGCGGTTCGTTGGCACGGCGTTCACCCTTCACGCGTTCGTGCGGTGCCGGCTCGTTGCCCGTGCGGCGGCGACCGCGCGAGCCCGATTGCGAGAGTTGTTCCATAAAACATCATCCAATGACGAGAATAATCAGCACGCCTTCATTGTAACTGCCTGCCCCTGTGAATGCTTGCTGCTGGCGCAAGCTCAAGCGCGCGTCCACATCAAAGTGGACTAAAGTTATAGGGGGTGCGAGAGTGCACAATCGTTGGTCGACGGTGGGCGCAAAGCCTGAAGACGAGGAGGTTTCCATGGCGGATCACAGCATCGTTGCGGTGTTCGGCAGCATGAACATGGACCTTTCGGTGGCGTGCGAGCGCATGCCGCGCGCGGGCGAGACGGTCGATGGCAGCGGTTTTATCACCAACGCCGGCGGTAAGGGAGCCAATCAGGCCGTTGCCGCTGCGCGCATGGGTGCGCGCACGTGCATGATCGGCGCTGTTGGGCGCGATACCTTTGGCGATGCGCTTGTGGCAGGGCTCCAGGATGCCGGCGTGGGCGTTGAGTTCGTGACACGTCTCGACGACGTGGAGACCGGTACTGCGACTATCATTCGCTGTGAGAGCGACAACCGCATCGTGCTGTCGCCGGGCGCCAACCATGCGCTTACGGGCGAGGACGTTGCCCGCGCACTGAGGCGCTTGGTGGCCGACGAGCTCGACGGCGATGCCAGCGAGATTGCCCCGGCTGCTGGCGGCGTCTTTATCGCCCAGGGCGAATGTGACCTTGCGGCGACGGCCGGGGCGCTTGCTTGCGCTCACGAGCTGGGGTTCTATACGATCTTTAACCCGGCGCCCGCCTGCGACCTGCCGGCAGGAGCGTGGCCAGCGGTCGACCTGGTCTGCCCCAACGAGACCGAGTGCCAGGTGCTGACGGGCATTCTGCCCACGGATGATGCGAGTTGCGTCGCCGCGCTCAATGCGCTGCTCGACAAGGGCGCCGGGGCTGCGGTCATCACGTTGGGCGGCGCCGGCTCGGTTACGCTCGGCGATGGCGGTGAGCCGCTGCGCATGCCGGCGCTTTCGAGCGCGGTGGTCGATACGACGGCCGCCGGCGATACGTTTATCGGCGCGTTGGCGGCGGCTCGTCTAGAGGGCTTGCCGCTCTTTGAGTGCATGGCCGCGGGTGCTCGCGCCTCGGCAGTGACGGTGTCGCGCCTGGGCGCTCAGCAATCGATTCCCACGCGCGCGGAAGTCGAGCACAAGTTTGGTTTAGACGGTTTGGATGTAGACGGAGAAGCGGAGTAGAACAATGGCAACCAAGAAGCTGATCCTTGATCTGGATATGGGTGTGGATGATGCGATGGCGCTTGCCTATGCCATCGCGAGCCCCGAGGTGGAGCTCGTCGGCATCACCACGTGCTTTGGCAACGTGCGCGTCGAGCAGTCGGCGCACAACTGCTTGGCGGTGCTCGACCTGTTGGGTCGTCCCGAGGTGCCGGTGTACCTGGGCGCCGATCGTCCCATGAAGGCGACCGAACCCTACACGCCGCCGGCGTCCACCACGCTTATCCACGGCAAGAACGGCATCGGCGGCGCAAGCGTGCCCGCCTCGCCGTACGAGCCGGTGGGCGCGACGTCGGCCGACGGTAACGCGGCGGTCGATTACCTGATTGATGCCGCGCGCACCTATGGGCCCGATCTGGTCTACGTGGCGACCGGCCCGCTCTCCAATCTGGCGCTTGCCCTGGAGCGCGATGCGGCGGCGATGATGTCTATCGGTCGCGTGGTCGTGATGGGCGGTGCGCTTACCGTGCCCGGAAACGTGAGCGCGGGCGCCGAGGCCAACATGGCGGGCGACCCCGAGGCGGCCGACGCTGTGTTGCGTTCAGGTCGCAAGCTCACCATGGTGGGCTTGGATGTGACGCATCGCGTGGTGCTCACGCGCCGCGACGTTGCCGGCTGGACGGGCTCGGGCACTATGGCTGGCTGCGCGTTTGCGAGCATGGTCGAGCACTATATCGGTTCGTACGAAATGAACGCGCCCTACCTGGGCGGCTGCGCGCTGCACGATCCGCTGGCGGTTGCCGTGGCGATTGATCCCACGCTCGTGGGCGCGCTCGGCTGTAACCTGCGCGTTGACTTGCTGGGCGAGTATCGCGGCCGCACCATCTGCGACGAGCACCGTCTGTCCGATCCGGATAAGAGCGCGCTCGTGGCGCTCACCGTGGACGCCCCACGTTTCCTCGTGGAGTTTAAAGCGCGCATGGCCCGCGTCCTGGGCTAAACGGTTTCTGTGCCCCGTTCCAGATTAGCTACCGAGTAAATACGCCCGTTGGGGGAATAGTCGCGTCGCTTCGCTTGACAACAGGCTAAACTAGCTATTAAACATTTACTATTCTGTTTAGATTGAATTTGCGGTCGTTTAGTTGTCGAGCCACGGGGCGGTCAGGCCACGATGCTCCGCCACGACCGTTGCTAGGGGGAACAATGGCCAAAGCAAGTGTCCGCGAAATCAGCCGCATCACCGGTTTTTCGCCTGCGACCGTGTCCAACGCGCTCAACCGCAAGCGCAGCGTGAGCGAGGAGACCGCCAAGGTCATCCTGGAGTGCGCGCAGTCGCTCGGCTATCAGCAGTCGACGCAGCTCGAGAGCATCCAGTTTGTGCTCGCGCGCAAGACGGGCGCCATTCTGGACGAGAGCACCTTTCATCCCGCAGTCATCGAGGGCGTGGAGCGCCAGGCGCGTCGCCACGGCATGAGCACGAGCTTTGTCTCGCTCGACTTTAGCGACCTGGACGCCGTGCGCCCGCAGGTCGAGGGCCTGATTGCCGATCCGTCTGCCGCCATCGTGCTGATGGGCACCGAGCTGGGTGAGGAGGACTACGCCCTGTTCGCCAACGCTGCCGCCCACCTGATTGTGCTCGATGGCTGGAGCGATCGTCAGTACTTCGATGCCGTAGTTATTGCCAACACCGATTCGGTGCTGCGTGCCGTGGACTACCTTATCGAGAAAGGTCACAAGCAAATCGGCTATCTGGCGGGCGACCTTCGTATCCGCAACTTTAAGGACCGCGAGCGCGGCTATCGCCAAGCGCTTGAGGATGCGGGCCTCGAGGCCAATCCGGCATGGCGCGTCACGCTGGGCACCACGCTCGAGGGCGCTTATCGCGATATGGGCGAGTGGCTCGACAATTCCTCGCGCGAGGATCTGCCAACGGCTTTCTTTGCCGAAAACGACCTGCTCGCCGTGGGTGCCATGCGCGCGCTCAACGCGCACGGTAATCGCGTGCCCGAGGATGTCTCGATCATCGGCTTTGACGATCTGTCTTTGGGCGCCTTTTCCAACCCGCCGCTCACCACGGTGCACGTTCCCAAGCACGAGGTGGGCGAGATCGCGGTGCGCCGCCTGGTGGGCAACATCCGCAATCCCAAGAGCTACACCTGCAAGACCGCCGTGTCGACCTATTTTGTCGAGCGCCAGAGCGTGCGCGAAATCTAGGCGGAGACGGCATCGTCTGCGGCGTGTCAAAGCACGCCAGGGCGGTAAACATAGCGCTATTCAAAAGAGGGTCCTTCGGGGCCCTCTTTTTGTTGCCCTTGTATGTTCAGATTGTTTACATACCGTTTAGGCTGATTTCTCTACCGTTTACGAGACTTTCGCGCTAAACTTTTAAACAAAAGAGTAAAACATTTAGTAAACAGAACAAAACGAAACACACATCTGTTTACTGAACATGTGATTAGGGGAGGACGTACATGGATAAGATCAAGCTCGGCTTTGTACCCACGCGCCGCAGTATCTTTAGCGCGCCGGACGCGATCAAGTATCGCGGCCTTACGGCTGATCGCCTGCGCGAGATCGGCGTCGAGATCGTGGATATCGACGACATCAACGACGAGGGCCTGCTGTTCGACGACAGCCATATCGCGCCTATCGTCGAGAAGTTCCGCGCCGAGGGCGTCGACGGCATCATGCTCTGCCACGCCAACTTCGGTACCGAGTATGTTTGCGCCCGCCTTGCCCGCGAGCTCGGCCTGCCCGTGCTGCTGTGGGGTCCGCGCGACGAGCGCCCCGAGCCCGACGGCACCCGTCTGCGCGATAGCCAGTGCGGCCTGTTCGCCACCGGCAAGGTCCTGCGTCGCTTCCAGGTTCCCTTCACCTACATGACCAACTGCCGTCTGACCGATTCCGAGTTCGAGCGCGGTGTCTGGGACTTTTTGGCCGTGTGCAACGTGGTCAAGACTTTCAAGCACACCCGCATCCTGCAGATGGCCACCCGTCCGTTCGATTTCTGGTCCACCATGTGCAACGAGGGCGAGCTGCTCGAGAAGTTCAACATTCAGCTTTCGCCCATCCCCATGACCGAGCTTGTCCAGGCCGTGCGCGACGCCCAGGCTGACGAGCAGGCCATGGCAGCCATGCTCGCCCACATTGGTGACAGCTTTGAGATCTGCATCCCCGAGGACAAGGTTCCTGCGGTCGCAGGACTCGCCATTGCCATGAAGCGCCTGGTCGAGAAGTACGGCTGCAACGCCGGCGCCATCCAGTGCTGGAACGCCCTGCAGGACGAGTTGGGCATTATGCCCTGCGCCGCCAACGCAATCCTCAACGAGATGGGCATCCCCATCGTCTGCGAGACCGACATCCATGGCGCTATCACCGCGCTGATGGTCGAGGCCGCCGACCTGGGCCGTCACCGCGGCATGTTCGCCGACTGGACCGTGCGTCATCCCGATAACGAGAACGGCGAGCTGCTGCAGCACTGCGGCCCCTGGCCCTGCAGCTGCGCGGCCGTCAAGCCCAAGCTCACTTACCCGCTGGCTTTCGATCACCCCGGCGCGCTGACGGCCGAGGCCAAGCACGGCGACCTCACCCTTGCCCGCTTTGACGGCGACAACGGCGAGTACTCGCTGCTGCTGGGCAACGCCCGCGGCATCGACGGCCCGGCCGGCATGGGCACCTACCTGTGGGTCGAGGTCGACAACCTCAAGCGCCTCGAGGCCAAGATCGTCGAGGGTCCCTACATCCACCACTGCGTCGCCATTCACGCCAACGTGGTGCCGGTGCTCTACGAGGCGTGCAAGTACATCGGCATTGTCCCCGACCTGTACGACCCCATCGAAGAAGACGTCAAAGCTTACCTGCGAGGAGAGTAGAAATGGCAACTATCGAAGAGCTTGAATCCCTGCGTTGGGACCTTCGCCGCGATTGCGTCGATATCATCATGGCTGGCGCCGGCGGGCACATCGGCGGCGACATGTCGGTCATCGATGCGCTGATGACCCTCTACGCCAACCACCTCAACATTTCGCCCGAGACCGTCGACGATCCCAACCGCGATCGCTTCGTGCTCTCCAAGGGCCACGCCATGGAGGCCTACTACGCGGTGCTCTGCCACGAGGGCTATCTGGACCTCGACGACGTCAAGGCCCGCTTCTCTAAGTTCGGCAGCCCCTACATCGGCCACCCCAACAACAAGCTCAAGGGCATCGAGATGAACTCGGGCTCGCTGGGTCACGGCCTGCCCGTGGCCGTCGGGATGGCGCTTGCCGGCAAGATGGATGGCCGCGACTACCGCGTCTACACCATCATGGGCGACGGCGAGCTTGCCGAGGGCTCGGTCTGGGAGGGCGCCATGAGCGGCGGCAACTACCAGCTCGATAACCTGTGCGCGCTCGTGGACCGCAATCGCCTGCAGATCAGCGGCAGCACCGAGGACGTCATGAAGCAGGACTCACAGGAGGAGCGCTGGGCCGCTTTCGGTTGGAACGTGCTCTCCATTCCGGGCAACGACATTCAGGCCATCGACGCCGCGCTGACGCTTGCGGCCGAGACCAAGGGAAAGCCCACGGTTATCATCCTCAACACGGTGAAGGGCTATGGCTCGCCTGTTATGGAGGACAAGGCCGCCTGGCACCATCACCTGCCCAACGACGAGGAATATGCCCAGATCATCGCCGATTTCGCTGCCCATAAGGAGGCTATCAATGGCTAACAAGATCGCCAACCGCAAGGTTATCTGCGACACGCTGCTCGAGGCCGCCGCAACCGACAAGGACATCGTCGTCCTGTGCTCCGACTCCCGCGGCTCCGCGTCGCTCACGCCGTTCTTCGATCAGTATCCCCAGCAGTCCGTCGAGGTCGGCATCGCCGAGCAGGACCTGGTGAGCATCGCCGCCGGTATGGCCTCGTGCGGCAAGAAGGCCTGGGCCGCCTCGCCGGCGTCCTTTGTGACCACGCGCTCGTATGAGCAGTGCAAGGTCGACGTTTCGTACTCCAACACCAACGTCAAGCTCATCGGCATCTCGGGCGGCGTGTCCTATGGCGCCTTGGGCATGAGCCATCACTCCGCACAGGATATCGCCGCCATGAGCGCGATTCCCAACATGCGCGTGTATCTGCCGAGCGATCGCTTCCAGACCGCCGAGCTCGTGCGTGCCCTGGTCGCCGACAACAAGCCGGCCTACATCCGTGTGGGCCGCAACCCAGTGGAGGACGTGTACACCGAGGACGAGTGCCCGTTCCAGATGGACCGCGCCACCTGGGTGCGTCGCGGCACCGATGTGACGATCGTCGCCACCGGCGAGATGGTCCGCCATGCCGTGGACGCCGCCGACCTTTTGGCCGAGCAGGGCATCTCGGCGACGGTGCTCGATATGTACTGCGTCAAGCCGCTCGATGCCGAGGCCGTGATCGAGGCCGCCGGTGCCACGCGCGCCGTCGTGACCGTCGAGGAGCACAGCCCCTTCGGTGGCCTGGGTTCCATGGTCGCGCAGGTCGTGGGCGAGCACTGCCCGCGTCCGGTCAAGTGCCTGAGCCTGCCCGATGCGCCGGTCATCACCGGCACGAGCCCCGAGGTCTTCGCGCACTACGGCCTGACGGGTGCCGGAATCGCCAAGACGGTCGTCGAGTTCCTTCCCGCAGAGTAATTGGTGCATCGGGGACAGGTTTGCACCAATCCTTTTAGGTTGAATTCTGAGCAGGCCGGCTGCGCTCTCATGAGCCGGTCGGCCACTCGCTCCTTGTTCGTCGGGTTTTAGTTTTGAATCGACGGGGGAGACAGGAGAGTACATGAGCAAATACATCATCGGAATCGATCAATCCACGCAGGGCACCAAGGCGCTGCTGGTGGACGAGGGCGGCCATTTGATTCATCGTGCCGATCGCCCGCATCGCCAGATTGTCAACGAGGCCGGCTGGGTGAGCCATGATCCAGCCGAGATCGCCGCTAACGTGCTGGCCGTGGCGCGCGCCGTGGTGGAGGAGACCGGGGTCGATCCGACCGACGTCGCCGGCATCGGCATCTCCAACCAGCGCGAGACTACCGTTGCCTGGAGCCGCATGACGGGCGAGCCGCTGTGCGACGCCGTGGTGTGGCAGTGCGCCCGCGCCCGCGAGCTGTGCGACGAGCTTGCTGCGCGCGAAGGCGTGGCCGAGCTGGTGCGCGACACGACGGGTCTGGTGCTCTCGCCCTACTACCCGGCGGGCAAGATGGCCTGGATCCTCGCGAACGTTCCCGCGGCTGCCGAGGCCGCTGCGGCGGGCGAGCTGTGCCTGGGCACCATCGATGCCTGGGTGGTCTGGACGCTCACGGGCGGCGCGGAGTTTCGCTGCGACTGGTCCAATGCCAGCCGCACGCAGCTCTTCGACCTGCGCCGTGGCTGCTGGAGCGAGCCGGTGTGCGAGGCCTTTGGCGTCGATGCAGCCTGCCTGCCGCAGGTGACCGATTCCGATGGCCTGTTCGGCATGACGGACCTGGGCGGCTTTTTGCCGGCGCCCGTGCCCATTCACGGCGTACTCGGCGACAGCCATGCCGCCTTGTTTGCCCAGGGCTGCCATAGCCGCGGCATGGCCAAGGCGACCTATGGCACCGGCAGCTCGGTCATGATGAACGTCGGCGACGAGTTCGTTGCCAGCTCGCACGGGCTTTCGAGCTCGCTTGCGTGGCGTATGGACGGTGTGACCGAGTATGTTCTCGAGGGCAACGTGAGCTACGCCGGCGCCGTCAAGACGTGGCTGCGCGACGATCTTGAGCTCATCAATAACCCCGAGGAAGTTACCGACCTGTGCTACGCCGCCAATCCGGCGAGTCGCGTCTACTTTGTGCCGGCGTTTACCGGCCTGGGCGCGCCGCACTGGGCGAGTGACGCCGAGGCCTGCGTCTTTGGCATGACGCGCACCACGGGCCGTGCGGAGTTCGTAAAGGCCGCCGACGAGTCGATCGCCTATCAAATCTTTGACGTGATTGATGCGATGGTCGAGGATTCGGGCGCGGCACTGGCTGAGCTTCGTGTTGACGGCGGCCCCACGCGCGACGCGTACCTGATGCAGTTTGAGAGCGACTTGGTTGGCTCGCCCATCCGCATCGCGAGCAACGACGAGATGAGCGGTCTGGGTGCGGCCTGGGCCTGCGGCATTGCGCTGGGCATGTACACGCGCGACGTCGTTGACGTCTACGGCGCCCGCGGCATCGTGGAGCCTGCCATGTCCGCCGACGAACGAGCCAAAAAGATCGCCGGCTGGCGCCATGCTGTCGACGCGACTATCGCCTACACTGCCTAGGCGGCTGCGCGGCGCCCAAGGATTTTTCTGGGACGGGGATTAAAAACTCATTGATCCCCGTCCTTGGCAGCTCATTTGGGACGTGTCTCTATAGTTTTGTCAACCGCGCGCTTCGCGACATTTCGGCACGACGCATCCGGGC
>CABUTH010000009.1 GCA_902494465.1 uncultured Collinsella sp. | reverse complement strand
TGTTCGATGGGCTCTAGATAGTCCAGCCTGCATCTTGGTCGCGGGTTGCTGACAAGGCAATTCAAACGCTCAAATAAGGCTGGGTATTCAGCCTCGAGAAAATCGATCTGTGTATATCGATTGCCGTCGACGATATGCCCGTACCACAGTACGGAGTATGGAAAATCGTTCCTATCTGGTCGCCTGATTTCTGACTTGCAATTGGGTTGGTTGACGATGGACAGCCACGCTGCATAGAGCTCGTCGGAAATTAGGCTACTCGCTTGGTATGCTGGGCCAAGACCATCGAGAACAAAATTGCTAAGGTGATCAAAATAGTGGGCACAATCCGTTAAGCCTTTGCTATATGCCGTATCAGCTTTTCTCCGTATATTGAGCGCGACGTCGCGGGGTGATTTGCGACCAAGATGCTTCTTGGCGTTAAAGCGCGGGTTGCAATAGAGCTTGGTTTTCGCGTTATATCGATCGCAGTACTTGCTGTTAGGGCCGGTTGGAAAAAAGAGCGAACCGCAGGTTTGGCATGTAATCGGCATAATGCCGCACAGCAGCAGCTCGTGGAGGATGCGGGCATATAGACTGGCAAAGGACCATTCCTTTTCGGTGAAGTAGAGCTCTCCCGCCTTTGCGATAACGGCTTGAAGCCTTACGAGCCTATTGAGGTTTTCCTGGTCGTTAATCTCTGCATATGTATGGAAGTCTCCATTTGCGAAGATGTGGTTCTCGCGCATAGCCTCGAGATGGTTGTTACGAAACGCCTGCATAAAGGGGGCGCTATTCATGCGCTTTATATCGCTCAAATGCTCTTCGAGCTTTTGAGCCGTTTCGTTTCCGGGTAGGTGCTTTTTGGCTGCACATGCAAAAGCGTCGCCAAAGCGGATGATTGCTGGCAGCCGCTCATCGAATAATCGAAATTGTCGCGGGTCGCTTGTTTTGATGGCGGCTGGGAAAAACTCTTCGTTTTGCGCGAGAAGGCTAGGTGCCTCGGTGCTTTTAAGCAGCGGGGCAAGCTCCAGACATTCCTGATAAAAAACAATGAGAAGCGCCCGAAAGAGATCGGTATTGGTGCAGACGCAAGCTGTTTCTATCTGAGATTTCGCCTTGGGAAAGCTGTATATAGGATTGTCGCGGTCATACGGCGCCGGTGCTGTTAGATCGGTCTCGCCGTTGGCAGTCTTAATGATCATGTCGTTCGACTTGAGCTGGAGATAGGAGCTGAAGAGAGACGCCATTTCTTGCTTGTTGAGCTGGCCTGATGTTGTAATCACCGCGCGGTACAGGCGGTTGATTTCGTTGCACTCAATAGCGTTGTTATTCATCCAGCAGCTGTAATAGCGATAGTCGGGAATCGCCGTGATGTTCATGACGCACTGTCTGCAGACATTTTCAAGGAGATATCTGGCCATGCCGGAAATCTCTCCGTGTGCATGGCGCGTAATGGCTTTATCGAATATCGAAGCAAAGAAATCGAGGTCGCGCTCCTTTTGTTTTTGAAGGCTAGCTTCAACCTCAGCTTCGTTCAATTCTGCTTGTGCGGACTCTTGGTTGGAATCGTCTGGATCGAGCCAGTCATTATGGTCTGGCTCGGCTGCGCAGTCCATCGAAGTGTGTTGTGTACGGTGGGGAGCGGCAGAGGACTGGCGAATGGCGTTCTGCAAATCGATATAAAAGCGCTGGTTTGCTCGCTCTGAATATTTGTCCCCGATTTCGTTGAAAAGCGAGCTTAAGTCAACGCGCAATAGGTCGTTGGCTATGGAGACGAGGCTCCATGCGCTTGCGTTGCCGGATGCGTTTCCGTCGCTGTCACAATCAATCTCTGGCGTCCTGTTAAGAAGTAGCATACGGGGATTGACGGGGGAGCGAAGAAAGCCGGCCTCAAAACCCCAGTTAAATGGTTCTTTTTCGGACTCAAGCATTGATGCTCCAAACAGCCAAAATTTACAACGCGATAAAAGTCATAATACGCGGCTGTTTGCGGCTGTTCAATGGAGTCAAGTGAAAAGGCTTAAAACCAGGGAGGCCGTTATGTCCGATCGCATCAGGCTCAACGAAGGAAACATCGATGTATGCGAGCGCGAGGTTATCGCTCTTCGCGAGATTGTCGCTGCCGCCATGGGCCGCTTGCGTCAGATGCGCAAGCAGTGCGAGCGCGGCTACGCGTCTTCGGAGGATTTTGAGAATGCGTTGGATGCTTACGGAGTGATCCGTGAGCGAGCCGATGAGCTTGACCAGCTTGGTTTCGAGTTCAGATGGTCGTCAGTCCCCGGCACGGGGACTGATGAGTACGTCGGGCTCGAATGGATTGAGGGCGACAACTCTCCGCGTGAGCGCAGTTTCGATATTGCTTGTTAATGTGTCCGAACGATTGATTGGAGACAAAATGTATCCGGACTATGAGCGCAACAACAATCCCATGAGCATTACGGATGAGGATGGTCCGTTCCTGGTCATGGAGGCGGAGCTGTTTTACAACGATGAGCTGAACGATGAGTTCAAGAAGAGCAGAGCGCGCCATTACTATTCTTGCGCAAGTGCTGCAACGGCACTTTATTACTGCAAATCGCTTGCAGAGGATGACGACAATCCCTGGTATGTAAGCTGGGAAAAGGCGGTCGAGCAGTATCCGCTGGAGAAGCGCGAGAGCGCAACGATGCTCTATTGGGTTGAGCCGACCGATCCGTTAACGGCCCTCGATGCCCGCTACCCCCAATACGATCTTGAGCCATATGTAAGTAAGGCCATCCGCGTCGCCAGCTCATATTTGCTGGGGCTCCACGATAGTGCGTATTCGATTGATCAGTTGGATGTTGAGGATGTTGACAACCTGCTCACTGCTGCCTGGTTTTTGATCCAGAAACTCCAAGAAGGCGGGGGTATGCATGACCCAGATGCCCTGGATAAGATCGAAGACGCTACGTATGACGCCTATACAGCGGTCAGGAATTTGATTGAGAACGAAGAGGCGGCCAAGGCCAGTTCGACGTCTGATGAGAATCTCTAGCCGCTGCATTGAACGGCGCGCCTGATCGGTGGGCTGTCGAAAAAGACCGGACAGCCTACCGACCCTAGTCGCTACATCGTTTCCTTGATCGCGGCGTAATGTTCCGCCTGCTTAAGGGCGTCCTCGTAGGCGCGCTGTTTTGCTTCGTACTCTTGGGCATAGCGCTCCTGTTCCGCTTGCCCGGGAACAGGCACGGTCATGCTTCGGGGGTCTTTGGGAGATAACTGTGCAAGCGAGTCTCCGTGCGAGGTGTCCCTGATGCGTGTCGCCCTTGCAGTGATCGACGTTAAAGAGCGTGAGGCATTGGAGTGCGATCTTAAGAAGCTGCTCGCTTCGTGCGAGTAATCGCCGGCTGTCCCTCTTTCCTTTCTTTCCTTTTCTCGGACGGCATGGATGCCGCCGCCTTAACCGCCCTGCGTGAGTTTTTGTCCGCACGGGATGGTATTCAAAGCATGCAACAACTAAATCGGAGGTTTGACCATGGCTACATGGGAACTGAACTGTCAATCGATGCCGTCGTCTGCGGGCGACAAGGAGCTTGCTCCCTATCTTGCGCGCCAAAAGGCGATGCACGAGTTTTTTGAGCGTGCGCTGTTTGTCCCCCAGGACCAGGACGGCGCCAAAGATCAGGACAACAACGGCCTGTACTTTTTGGGCGCCACGACGGGCTCGGGTAAAAACTACACGGCCGAGCAGGCTACGGCCGACCTGATTGCCGGCGGCTGGGATGAGTCGGGCTGTTTTAATAAATGTCCCGGTCGCCGCACCCTGGTGTTTGTGGTTCCAGGTAAGGACAACCGCGACAACTATGTTGCAAGCGTGCGCCAACTGCTGGTTGATCAGGGCATGGATTGCGATGAAGCGGCGCGCATGGTGTTCGATCTTCCGCGAGCGGGCGAGAATATCAAAAACTGGATCGATACCGCGTTTGACAAGGGCAGCATAAGGCCGCGTGATATTTCTTGCCCCTTTGGAGCGAAGGACGAGGCCGTTCTTCGCGACATCACGCACGCGTGGAACAGTGCGATGGAGATCGCTGATGACCTTTTGGGTCTTTTGGACAAGAAGGAGCGTCTGGGAAGTGTCGTCGACCGCCTCACTCCAGGGCTGTGGGACAAGCTGGCGTTGGCAGATGCGAGCTTGCGTCGAGCGGTGAGTCGTGGACGTCAGAGTATCACGCGTGGCTTTGAGTTGATTCCCCAGATCTGGCCCTCAGCATTGCTCAACGATAAGCGCACGCCCCATGTGATTGCGTGTACGCCGCAAAAGCTCGTCAATAGAATCGATACGGTGACGCGCGCGGGTGTCGTGTTCTTTAACGCAACGGTTGCCAACGAGTGCCTGTTTATCTTTGACGAGATCGACCATGCGAAGGCCGATATGCTGTCGATGCTGGCGGCGGACCATATGAAATTCCAGCCCGATGAGATGCTGCGCATCCTTGACCGTCATTTTAACGGTGGCGTGGTGGATCCTCTGCTGTTGGGAAATCGAGACCAGTGGATGGCGGTCTATACGCATGCTTCGACTGCGGGCGAGCACGAGGGGTCAAACGCGGCAACGGGTAAGGTCTCGCGCGCAAGTGTGGAGACGGCTGCCGAAGAGATTGCCAAGGGCGCTCAGCGTATTCAAAAGATGATCGCTGCATGCATTCAGGATATGAAGCTGCAGCAGCCCTTTGCCCTGTCTGACCAGGCAAAAGACGAGCAGCTTGCCGGTTGTCATCTGTTTGGCAGCGACGATATTTCGGTGGGCGATGGCTTGTCGAAGCCCCTACGCTATGAGGTCGATGCTCGCCGCAACCGTAACATGATTACGTCTCATGCTACAGATGAGCAGCAGACCGTCAACAAGGCGGTGCGACGTGCTCGCGGCCTCGTCAGGATGGTGGTGGGCCATCTAGCCCGCTGCGCCACGCTTATGGACAAGCTGTACTACGGCAGCATTTCGTACAAGGACGATCTTTCGCGCAAGAACATCATCGATGCTCTGGGCATTAGGAATGACCAGAGCAACGAGAAATACTTCTGGAATTCGTTGATGCTGGCGCTGTTCTTTAAGGACCGCAAGAACGACGAGATCGATGCCGTCGACGATTCGATGTACGCTCGCGGCGTTAACTATCTGGTGATGGAAACCACCATCGACCATATGTTTACCACGTACCTGACCAATCACGGCATTGAGCGCATGCCCGAGGCGTATCTGGCGTCCATTGCCGCCAAGGCTCCCTGCGTGTGCATGAGCGCAACCTGGAATGCGCCAACCATTAAGAACTCTGACCTGGATTACCTGGACGAAGTGCACGGCGTGGTTCGTAAGGATGCGTGGATCGGCGAACTCAACCAAGAGATCGTGCGACAGACCAAGCTGTTTAACAAGCAGGCGGCAACGGTGTACGACGTCGACATTGTTTGGGTTGACGAGTACAAGAAGCTTGCCGGCATGACGGCCTTGGCCGGCGGCGCTTATGGCGGCGGTATCGTGTCGCCAGACGAGGTGTACGAGCATGCGATGGAGTTCTTTGACCAGATTGGCGTGAGCGAAGGGCTTGCAGTGTGCCTGCGCCGAAAGATTGCCGACAGGGTGGGCGCGAGCGATGCCGAAAACATCGAGTTTGAACTAAAGCGTTTGAGCAAGACGCTCGTTGCCGTGAGCGCTTGGGCGCGTGGTGTGGCGCGCAGTGAGCAGCAGGCGGGTGCCGTTTTTACCACCCGTCACATGGGAAACCATGGCGACTTTAATAGTCTGGCGCTGGATCTTGCCCGAGAAATCGTTGCCGAACTGGTGATTCGGAACGTTAAGCGTCCTGAAGCGTCGTACGAGGAGTCGCTCGCGGAGGCCAAGGATATGGTGCCGTGCTTTAACGCTTCCGGCTGGGAGGAGGGCTGGCGCGGCGCTCAGAGTCGTTTGAAGGATGGCGAGCCGACGTTGATGTTTATCAATCTTGCCGCTGGCGGCTTTTCCAAGAATCTTAAATACGAGGTGCCGGAGAGCCTGCGCGACACGGTATGTCAGGTGGATTGCGGCTTCGATAACGCCGAGCGACATCCCAAGATGGATCTCGATTTTTTGTACGTGGAGTCACCCACGAGTCGTTTGACCTGGGGAGTCGATATGAGCTCAAAGAAGTTTGACCAGCAGGCGTTGCTTGGCGTGGTCGAGCAGGAGGAGCTTGTGACGCGCGGAGAGATTCCGTTTATCCAGAAGCGCCGTCGTGTGCGCACGGTACTGGCGGGCGTTGGCGGAAAACTGCCGGTGCGCGACACCCTCTCTTACCAGGTCGAAGGTGCACGTATTGTGGCACAGGCGGTGGGCCGCTTGATGCGTACGAGCGTAAAGATGCCCCATGTGCAGGTGATGCTCGATCGTGAGATCGCCGCCGATTGTGATTTTTCGTTCCTGCACGATATGCCGATGGGTTACGAGCTGGAGCAGGTGGTTGGCGCCTGTGCGGCCGTCAACAATCACATGGCGGACAAAAAGCAGCACGCTGCCAACAAGCAGCAGAACCTCGCCGCCTTTAGGAACAACCTGGCGAAGGGGAAGCACGAGAGGCTTGCATGGAAAGTCACTTCGCTCGATGCGCGCGAGGAAGATCTGGCCGCCTTTGATGATGAGCGCGACTTTTATCTGCATCATTTCTGCCTGCCGTGGGAGGATCTCGCGAACTATCCGGCGCGCAAGAGCACCGCGCTGCGCATGCCGTACGCTGCGAGCGGCTATGCGTATGCGGAAGGCGGAGCGTGTAAGGTGCCGCATTTCGAGTTTCCCAGCTATGACGGTGAGCCTGTCGAGCAAATTGCAGCCCGTCTGGAGGAGTGCTGCCGCTATAACGAGGACTTTAAGGGCGCGAAGGTTCGCCAAGTAAGCCAGGCGGCTGCCCGCGTACCCGAGCTGCTCTCGATTCGTGAGGTGCGCGAGCACTGGTCACGTGACGGGGTGCCTGCGACACTGCAACCGGCGGCGACGGCGCACATGACGCCCTATATGTTCCAAGCGGTTTACTTGGGAGAGCTGGGCGAGTCTGCCGGTAGGGCCATCTTCGAGGCGTATTACGACGGGCGTTATTCGCTTGCTCGTGGTGATGCGGCCCATGCCGAGACGGGCGGCGATTTTGAGGTGCTCGATGCCGCCGGCAACAAGACCGGGGTGTGGATCGACTTTAAACACTACCGTATCGGCGCCTATGAGGCCTACAGGCGCAACGGCGGCGAGACCACGGATGTCGAGCGCTTTAAGGCCAAGGCTCAAAAAGTTGGGGCGAAGCGCCTGCTGATCGTCAATGTTTTGGCCGATGAAGCGGCGCTGGAGCTCCGCCAAAAGCCAATCGATGACGAGGGGATGGTGTTCTCCTTCCCCTATATGGCAGCTGATGGAACAATCAACCTGGAGATGATGGAGGCGATCGGCCGTGCAATCGAAGCATAACCAGCCGTGTGGCCTGGGAGGCATCGCTGTGTCCGAGCTCGCGTTGCAGCTCGATGCGGCGGCTGCCGAGGAGCGTTACTCGGTCTTTTGGTGCAATGTTGGCGATGCGGGCAAGCATGCCGTGGCAAACTTTATGGCCGATGTGTGCCAGACGGGCAAGGTCGTAGCGCTTACGCAGCTCGAGGACAACCGGGTTTTTCTGATGGTCAAGGCGGGTGCACAGACGGGTGACCTTAACGCCTCGCTCGACCATGAGCAAATGGTCCCGATTAAAACTTATTGGAACGAGCTGGAAGATTATGTCGCGCTGCGCCTGCTGTTCAACTCGTGTTCGCAGTTTGAGGGGATTGAGGATGAGGTTCCCAACGACACGGGGCACTTGTATGCCATCAGCGCCAAGGGCGCTCGTCGCGATGCCGTCGAGGAGGCTGGAACGGGTCCTGCCAAGATCGAGACGGTCGAGACCGTTATCAACGAGGATTGTACCTTCGAGCTAAAGATTCGAACGTTTACCAAGCGACGGGTGCTCATCAGTCGTGCGGCGGGCGACCAGAAAGAGCTCGAGAAGATCAACAGCCAGGTGGGCTACAGACTGTCACCTGTTGCCTCTGTGGTGTTGGCTCACGGGCAACGTGACGAGTACATCCTGCGCCGCGCCAAAGGCGATAAGCCGTCCAAGCGCCGTGATCTTACGTTTTCGTCCCAGGCGGAAAAGGTCGCCTATACCAAGAAGGGGATCTTGTACCGAGAGCTGCAGATCCTTGAGCGCCGGTACGGCGACTTTGCCCGGGTGTCGCTCAGGGAGTATCCGCGCAAGAGCTTCTACGAGGTTTTGAAAAGCGAGCGATATGCCCGTGTGGTTGCGGCGCGCGCGGTGGGGCAGCGGGTTGTGGTGTCGTTTGCGAGTGACGGGCTTGATGGGATGGCGCGCAAGCTGGTCGATCGACTCAACGATTCCTCGTGGGGCGTGTGCGCGTCGTGTGGCGGAAAGGATGTGGATCCGCAGGCGTGGAACCTGATTGTTGTGCCTAACGAGGTCGTCGAGAACGATGGCTATGCCCTGCACGCTGGCGTGGTGGAGCAGCATGTGACGCCGGACGTGTGCGAGCCGCTGTTTAAGGCGACGTCGAATGTAAAGGTGCGCGGCGCACAGGAGGGAATCCTGGGCGCCATGCTCAAAGAGCTGTTGGTTAAGCAGGATGTTGCCAACGGCCGGGTGAAGGCGTTTGACCTTGGCTCTTTTGGCGTTGAGTCGGTGACGGTCTGTGGCGTGGTCAATGTCCCGCGTAAGGAGAAGGATAAGGTTGAGCTGGATGAGCGCTTGGCAACGCTGACGATAGGTGCTGACGGGACCATGGACTACACCTCGCATCCCATCGAGGACGGTCCTGTGGACGAGATGGAGTTTGAGCTGCTGACGGCGGACGGCAAGCTCGACAAGAATGCCTACGTCTTTGATGTACGGGCAGGCGAACGATCTATGTTTGCACGCGTGCGGGACACGGGCTTGACGACCTTCTCCAACAATTTTGTGACCTTGGTGCGCGATTGCCAGCTTACGAGTAAGGCGGGTCGTAAGAAGGGGTTTTTCGAGAGCTACAACTCGCCCTATTACGGCATTGGAACGTTCGAGTGTGTGGGGCTGACCTGCTATTTTGTTGGTGTCAACAATGGCACCAAGGAGAATCTGGCAACGGCGATTCATGTGCGCTCGGTCGAGGTGCTCGACGGCGACGATCTGTCCGAGCTGCTGGTTCAGCTGGTCAATGTGGGGCTTTCGCGCCACGGGGCTCCTTCCAGGTGGCCGATTCCGGTGAAGTATCTCAATGAATATGCTGCGCGAGAGGGTGCGGCGGGGGAGTCTGGTATTTGTTCGTGAAGAAGCAGGTTCGTTATATGCGCTAGAAAAATAAAAATGTTCTTGCAACATACAAACAGAGTGCATATACTACAGTCATAGCGTATGAGATGGGGTCTCAGAGAGACCAAGCACAGCAATTAGAGTTTATGTTGATTGGACAAGTAGCGTGAATACCAGTAATCCCCTCTTTAATAACGACAATATCGAGTCAATTGATCTCAAGCATATCTGCGCCTGCTATTCCAGTTCTAATGGGTAGAACTTCTGGAACGAATGGAACGACGTGATGCTGAGCGGCGAGGAACTTGAGTATCAGAAGGACATTGAGCGCGAATGCGAGCGGGAACTTGGCATTTAGTAGTGCCGGGCCTCCCGACCCTCAACTTCTCATTTTTATTACCCCGTCATCACCTCTTTTTAACGAGGCAGGTTGGATCGACTATCTGTGTCAAACAACGGCTCACCGTGGGAAGGAATCGGCAATGAGCAAGAACGTGAACAAGGACATGAACGGCAAGGCTTTGGGTAAGGCCAAGGCAGCTGGACGCGTAGCGACGGTAGCTGCGGCGACGATTGCCATGACGGGCGGCTCGCTGCTGTCGCCGCTGGCTGCGGCGGCGCAGGGCGCGGATGGCGTTGGCGTTGCGGGCGCAACGGCTGCGGTGATGTCGCCGCTGACGAGTGCTGCAGCCGTCGGTGCTGGCGCGGGCGCTGTGTCTGCGGCTCAGAAGGTCGCCGACCTGCAGGCCGCAGTTGATGCGGCGCGCGCCAAGGCTGCTGCCGCTAAGACTGATTTGGAAGCAGCTGCCGCTCCCTACGATGCCGCTGCCGCCAACCAGCAGCAGGCGCAGGGCGCCTATGACGTCGCCCACGGCGCAAGTGATGCTGCTGCTTCTGTCGCTTCGACCGAGCTGGAAAAGCAAATGGGCGCTGCACAGGACAAGGCCGATGCGGATGCCAAGGCGCTTGAGGACGCGCGTGCCGCGCTCGATGCCGCCAAGAAGAACCTGACGGACAAGGACGAAGCCCTGGCTGCCGCCCAGAAGGCTGCAGGCGATGCCCAATCTGCGCTTGAGGCAGCGCAGGCTGCTGCATCCGACGCCACGCCCGAGGCCGTAGCCGCCGCTCAGACTGCCGCAGAGCAGGCGGCGAATGATTTTGAGCAGGCAAAGCAACAGGCCGTTGATGCCCAGGCAAAACTCTCGGATGCCCAGGCCGCTGCCGCTGTCGCCGCTGCCAAGCAGCAAGACGCGCAGGGCAAGCTTTCGGCAACTCAGCAGGCAAAGGCCGCGGCAGATGCGAACGCGGATGCCGCTCAGGCGAGCTATGATGCGGCCAAGGCCGATCTGGACCGAGCCGAGCAGGGCGCCGCGGGCCCGGAGTACGAGGCCGCCAAGGCAAAGGCGACCGCTGCGTCCGAGGCGCTGACGGCCGCCAAGGCCACGCAGTCGCAATGCGAGGGTGAGCTTTCTGCTGCCCAGCAGGCCGTGGCTGACACAGAGGGCGAGCTGCAAGCTGCCCAGCAGGCGCTCACCGCTCAACAGCAGGCTGCGAACGATGCCCAAGCCAAGCTGGATGCCGCTGCTGCTGCCAAGACTGCTGCCGACGTCGCCGTCGACCAGGCGAAGACCGACCACGCATCCGCGCTTGCGGCGCTGGCCGATGCCCAGGCCAAGCTCTCGGCAGCCAAGGACGAGAAGAGCGCTGCCGATACGGCGCTCGATCAGGCGAGGGTCCAAAAGCAGCAGGCCGATCAGGCTGTGGCCCAGGCTCAGTCCAAGCTCGACGCCGCGCAGGCAGCGGCAAACGCATCGTCGGAGAACTACCGCCAGGGTGCTATCGCGTTCTTTAAGAGCGTGGGTGCCGATGACGCGGCGGATATCATTCTCAACTGCAAACTCGCTAGCTACAACAAGGTGGGTGAGGAGGTCGATGCGACGAGCCTGACCAATATGAAGCAGGCGATCGTGTGGCTCAAGGCGTGCAACGAGTATCGCGCAAGCGTTGGCCTGGGCGAGCTCAAGGTGACGTATGCCATGATGGCGACCGCCATTGCCGATGCGAACTTCTCCGATACAAAGGTCGCACACGCCCAACAGTTCAACGTGGGCGAGAATGTGGCGTGGAACTTTGGAAGCGACCCGTTTAAGCAGTGGGTCACGGAGGAGAAAGCCTACTTTGACGCTGCCGCCGCCTCGCTGGGCGCGACGGGCCTTACGGGAAAGGCCGCTTACGATTTCTATATGGCAAACGAGGACAAGATCGACGCCTACGTACTGCAGCGCTATGGATCGATGGGCTCCGTTGGCCATTACATCAACGTGATCAACCCCTATTACACTGTGACGGGCATGGGCGTTTGCACGCGCGGAACGATGAACGGGTGGAAAACGCAGGCGCAGACATTCACCATGTCGGGCCAATGGTATAAGCCGTATAACGCCAATCCGATGACGGTTGCTGAGTATGAGACTGCATTGAACGCGTGGTGCGACTCTCTGGCAAATCCCGAGCAGGGCGTGGACGCGGCACGCAGGGAGCTTGCTGCGGCGCAAGGCGTTGCCGACGATGCCGGCAACAAGGCGAATGCGGCATCGCAGGCCGTTGCAGCAAAGCGGGCTCAGGTTGAGCGCACTGCCGCTGACGTCGATGCCACGGCTGCCAAGGTCTCGGAGGCCCAGGCCGCCGCGGAGCAAAAGCAGGCTGCAGCTGAGGCCGCCGCGCGCGCCGTCAGCGATGCCCGCGCCGATTTGTGCGCTGCCAACGCCGCTGTTGCGGCAGCGCAGGACGCCGTGGCCGCCAAGTCTGGCGAGCTCGACATTGCTAAGGGAAAGGTGGCTGCTGCCAAGCGCGCGCTGGACGCCGCTTGTGCCGGTGTTGGCGACAAACAGGACGCACTTGCCGCGGCCCAGAATGAGCTGGCGGCGTACTCAGCCGATATCGCTGCTGCTCAGCGTACGTTTGATGCGGCATCGTCTGCACTCGAAAGCGCTCGTGCCAATCAGCGCGAGGCGGAGGCTGAACTTGCTGTTGCCCAAGGCGATGCCAATCAGGCTGATATCGATGCTGCCGCCGCTCAGACGGAGCTCAATATGGCCCAGCAGGTTGCGAGCGATGCCGACGCCGCCGTGGCAACGGCTCAGGCAAAGTCCGATGCGGCTGCCGCCCGCGCCTCTCAGCTTAAGAATGCCGCAGCATCGCTCGCCAAGGCTACTGAGGACAAAGCCGCTGCCGATGCCGCACTCGATGCTGCGGTGATGGCCGTGAGCGATGCCGAGTACGACGTGGTGGAGGCTGACGATGCCATGACGGGTGCGGCTGCCGCCTGCGATGCTTCTGCCGCCGCGGTCACCCGCCTGCGCAGGATCAATCTGGCCGAAGCCGTTGCCAATGGCAGTGCTGACGATGCAGACGAGGCACTCAACGCCAAGATCGCTGCGGCTCACGATGCTGCCGAGCGAGCCGCGACCGCCAAGGCCGAGCTCGATGCCGCCACGGCTGCGACGGATGCCGTGGCGCCGGTATACCTGGAGGCGCTTGCTAACTACACCGCCGCCAAGGCCGAGCTCGACCAGGCTATTACCGAGCTCAACGCCGAGATCGCTCGCCAAGAGGCCGCCGACCGCGGGAATGGTGAGCAAGCCCAACCCGTCACCCAGGTGACGTACCAAGCCAAACATGCGGTGGCAAAGACCGAGATTGCGACGCAGCAGACGGCGATGCCTGCCACGGGCGATGCATCCGAGCTGCTGGGCGAGACCTTCGCGATCGGCGGCACGGTTCTGGTGGCCGCCGGTGTCTTCCTGTCCGATAAGCGCCGTCAGCTGATCCATTAGGGACGGAAGGAGACGGACCGTTTTCGGCGCGCGTCGTGGGGCATGGGCTCCGCGGCGCACGCCATTTTTCATCTTCAAGATTGATTAAGGAGGGACATATGCAAATTAGAGGAGAGGTCGCGATCGCCTGCGGATTCATGGCGGGCCTGGCAACGGGACTGCTGTTCGATGGGTGTTTCGACAGCTACATTAATCGATTCCGTGGTTCTGGTTTTTTGAGAAGTGAACCCCAAGAACCCGTGCCGGTTCGTCAAGAGACGGCAGCGCCGATGGGGAAATCTGGCGTGGATGCCTCAAAAATCAAGGTAATTCTCACCAAGAATGGCAAGATCTATCACCGCTCTGCAGGATGCAAAAGCCTTCCTCAAAACGCCGTTAAAACAAGCGTGCCATTAGCAGTCGCACTCAAACGAGGCAAGACACCCTGCCCAGCCTGTTGCCCACCGGTGGTTTAGACCTTCCTTCGGGGCGCTCTGCAAGGACATGGGTCCCTGCGGACACGCGGACCTAAAAACGTGTCCGCACGCCATGTGACACTTAACCTGCCGCCATGCTCTGCCGCGACGGCATCTGCCTGAACAACAATCCTCTAAGGAGCTCGATATCGATGAGTGACAACACCAAGCATCTCGCAAAGAGATGCGTCAAGGACGCGGGGCCGTGCCTCGCGCTGTGCCTCGCCGGCGTAGCGGTTGCGCTGCTGGCTGTTCTGGGGCCGTTCGACGCGCTCCGAAGCGCCAGCTCCCTGCACGTTTGCATGGCCCTTGCCGGCGCCATGATGACCGGCGGTGTGCTCGATTTGATTTTTTGGGTGTTTGACCCGTTTGGATGGAAGAACGAGGGGTAAGCCCTAAGGGATGCAGATGCCGGTGCCGGTCTGCAATTTCTGCCATCGATTTGTTCAGAGCCATACAGTGCGGAGGTGTTGATTGATGTCCATTTTCGTTACCGGAGACGTTCACGGTATTGCCGAGTATGGGGCGAGCCGCTTCTCATCGCGCGCTTGGCCATTGGGTCGAACGTTGACGCGCGATGACGTGGTAATCGTTGCTGGCGACTTTGGCTTTATATGGAGCGGCTCGAACACTGACAAATACTGGCTCGACTGGTTTGAATCCAAGCCCTGGACCACGTGTTTTGTCGACGGCAATCACGAGAACCACCATCTGCTGGCGGGACTGCCGATGCGCGAGTGGAATGGGGGCCTCGTTCACGAGGCTCGCCCGCACGTGCTACACCTGATGCGCGGCGAGGTGTTCGACATCGCGGGGAGCATGGTGCTTGCCATGGGCGGCGCCGCGAGCCATGACAGACAGTGGCGCCAGGAGGGGAAGACTTGGTGGCCCGAGGAAATGCCGAGCGAGAGCGAGATGAGCCATTGCCGCGCCTCGCTCGATCGCGCGGGCTGGAAGGTCGACTATGTTGTGACTCACGAGGCGCCGGTCGATTTGGCGGATGAGCTGTGCATGGAGTGCAATCGCGAGTTCTACGATGATTCGCTGCAGGCCTTTTTGGGCGAGCTCGACGGGCGGCTCGACTACCGCACCTGGTTCTTTGGCCATTACCATGACGATGAATGGCGCGATGACAAGCATCGCCTTATCTACCAGGATATCGTGCCAATCGAAGCGCAGTGCGGCGCCGGATTTGGCGAGACGGCGAGCGGCTATTCCGAACAAAAACGTTAGGAGGTCCCCATGATCTGGTTTACCAGCGATACCCACTTTGGGCACGAGAACATGTTGCGGCTCTGCGGCAGGCCTTGGTCGACTGTTGCGCAGATGAACGATGCCATGGTCGCCAACATTAACAGCAAGGTCGCTGCGGATGACGAGCTCTACATCTTGGGCGACTTTAGCTTTAAGATGACGGTCCAAGATGCCTACGAGCTGCGCAAAAGCATTGTCTGCAAGCGTGTCCATCTGCTGCCCGGCAACCACGACAAAGATTGGACACAGCCTGCGGTGGCGGATGCTTTTATCGTCGAGCCGCCCATTTGCGTGCTCAAGATCGACCGTCAGAAAATCGTGCTGAGCCACTATCCCATGGCCGACTGGCAGGGCATGTCGCACGGCGGCTGGCATCTTCACGGGCATATCCACAGCTGTGGCGGCGCGTACAACAAGTTTAACCTCAGACAGGGGCTGCTGCGCTATGACGTGGGCGTGGACGCTAACAGCTACGCCCCAGTAAGTCTGGATGAGCTCAAGTTGTGGTTTGCGCAGGTCGATGAGCCGGTGTGTTGCGTTAAGTGGCCGTGGTGGGTCAACGCCACGGGCGATGAGCAGGTCGAGCGCGATCTCGAAGCCTATAAGAGGGAAGTGGTGATCCGATGACGGTCTATGTGACGGGCGATATTCATGGTGGCCTCGACATGCAAAAGCTGCGCGATTGGGACCTTGGGGATAGCCTGACGAGCGACGACTATCTCATCGTCGCCGGCGACTTTGGCTTTCCGTGGGATTTCTCTGCCGAGGAGTGTGCCGACATCGCTTGGCTGGAGTCGCGCCCCTATACCGTGCTGTTCGTCGACGGCAACCACGAACGTTTCGACCACTGGGCTGAGCGCCCCATGGAGCTGTGGCATGGTGGGTTGACGCAGCGTCTGTCGGACACCTCGCCCATACGGCGCCTGACGCGCGGCGAGGTTTTTGAGCTCGACGGCTCAACGGTCTTTACCATGGGCGGCGCCACGAGCGTGGACAAGGAATACCGCATTCCGTATTCCAGCTGGTGGCCGCAGGAACTGCCGGACGAGCGCAACTTTGAGGAGGCGCGGACAAAGCTCGACGGCGTGGGCTGGAAGGTCGACTACGTGATCACCCACACCTGCTCCACGCGCATGCTTTCGCCCACGCTCTATCCGGGGCCCGGCTGGAATTGCCCTGCCGTTGATCGGCTTACGGCATTTTTCGATGAGCTGGAAGACCGCTTGGACTACAGGCGCTGGTACTACGGGCATTTTCATCGAGATGCCAACCCCGCCGAGCGTCATACCGTGCTCTACGACTGCATCGTTCGCTTGGGCGACGAACTCCAGCCCTGGGATGTTGCGTAGGGGTGGGGTGCCTGATTACTCAGCCGTTACGGTGATGTTTTCCCTGTGCTTGCGGATAACATCCCAGCTAAAATGCTCGACCAGCTGCTCGGCAGAGCGCGGCGTGGTGCCCGGCGCGATGCCTGTTTGTCCGGCGAGCCAGCCCAGCAGCGCTTCGGGCGTGCCAAAGCGGGCGCGGAGTTCGCCCAGGTCCAGATCGCGGTCTCGTTTGGAAAGGCGGCGGCCGTCCGGTGCCATGAGCAGCGGAATATGTGCGTAGTGCGGCGTGGGCAGTCCCAACAGGTGCTGCAGATAGATCTGGCGCGGCGTGGACCCCAGCAGGTCGCATCCGCGCACGACCTCGGTGACGCCCATGGCAGCGTCGTCGACCACCACGGCTAGCTGATAGGCAAACACGCCGTCGCTGCGGCGCACCAAAAAGTCGCCGCACTCGGTGGCGAGTGCTTCGCATTGGGCCCCGTACGTGCGATCCACAAATTCGATCACGTCGTCTGCGAGGTCGTCGACGGTGGGCACGCGCAGACGTGTGGCCGGGGCGCGCAGGGCGCTGCGACGGGCCACCTCCTCGGCCGAAAGACTTCGGCAGGCGCCACGGTAGATGGGCGTGCCGTCGCTCGCGTGCGGTGCACTCGCGGCGTGGAGCTCGGCGCGTGTGCAAAAGCAGGGATAGGTGAGGCCGGCGTCTTTCAGCCGGCGCAAGGCGCTCTCGTACAGGTCTAGGCGGTCGTGCTGGTAGTAGGGGCCTTCGTCCCACTCCAGCCCCAGCCAGGCCAGGTCGTCAATCAATTGGGCGGCAAGGTCGGGGCGCTTGCAGCGATCGTCCAGGTCCTCAATGCGTAACACGATGCTGCCGCCCTGGCCGCGGGCCGAAAGCCACGCGCACAGGCAGCTGAACACGTTGCCCAGGTGCATGCGGCCCGAGGGCGACGGGGCAAAGCGCCCCACGACGGGGGTGGGGGCGGGGGCGAGCTTGCTGTTGGTCGCCGTCGACGCGGCCACGGCGGGCGTTGCTATGTTGCATGCGTTGATATCCATGCGGACGAGTATAGCGCGGGGCGCGGTGGGGGAGACGCTGCGTGGCCTGCAAGTTGCCGATGCCGCGTGTTGTGCGCGGCGGGCACCGACTCAACACCTCGATTGCCCCCAAGCTCAGCCCCTTCAACCCCTCAAACGACAGAAACCCCGGCAGCTCTTCGCAACTGCCGGGGTTTCCGCGGAAAAGGGGGACATGATCCTCGAGCGGACGGCAAAGGGGCAAACCGTTTTCGCTCAACTGCTTTATGCCCCTCAACTGGCGGCTCAATCAGCGCATGCCGCGCCCACACAAAGCCGCTACACCTGTGATGGAGCTATGAAGTGGTATCTATTGCCGGAGCGGGCTATGCCAAGGAGTGTCCCAGATTGCCGGCAGATAAGGAACGTCCCCAGGTGCCGGCCGCGGGTGTGACTTTTGTCCCGTTTTGACGCTCCGCTGACCTAGATGTTCGTTACATGAACCCGCAAACGTGGGACAATGACGCTACTGGTACCACAGACAAAGGATGTGCCTATGAACGCCCCCGTTGCCCAGCCCTGTCGGCAGCGCCGCCTGTTTGCGCGGTTCGCTTCCGTCTGCGCACTCGTCGCGCTTGCGTTGTTGCTGCTGCCTGCCGTCGCGCACGCCGACGGCTACTCCATGAGCCAAACCTACATCGGCGCCACGGTTGAGGCCGATGGTTCACTGACCGTTGTCGAGGGACGCCAGTTCGATTTCGACGACGACATCAACGGCGTGTATTGGGATATCAATACAGGCTCTAACCAGCAAGGCGGCTCGGTGGTCGTCAATGTGCTGAGCGTCGAGGAAGGCGACACTGCGTTTAACAAGGTCGACAGCGCAAACAAAGGCGACGACGGCGTTTACACGGTGGAACAGTCCGATGACGGCGTAAAGATTAAGGTGTTCAGCCCCCACGAGAGCGGCGACAGCGCAATCTACTACGTGAGTTATTCCATGACCGGTGCGGTTATGAACTGGGCCGATACCGCCGAGCTCTACTGGAAATTTGTGGGTGACGGCTGGTCTGCGGACTCCGATGACGTCGAGATGGAAGTCTACTTTGCAAATGCCGCTGCCGGGACGGCTGCCGTCAAGGGCGATAACTTCCGCGCATGGGGCCACGGCCCGCTGACGGGCGACGTGTCGCTCGATGCGGACGAGCCCATGGTCACCTATACCATTCCCTGCGTGCATGAGGGCGAATTCGCCGAGGCACGCATCGCCTTCCCCAGCGACTGGGTGCCGCAGCTTGCCGTCTCGGGCGAAAAGCGCATGTCGACGATTCTGAGCGAAGAGAAGGAATGGGCCGACGAGGCCAACGCTCGCCGTGAGCACGCGCGTGCGGTTGCCGGCGCGATTGCCGTGGTGTGTGTTGTCGTGGCGGTTGCCTATACCGGTGTGATCGTGATGCTTAAGCTGCACAGGCCCAAGCCCAAGCCGCTCTTCCAGGACGAGTACTTCCGCGATGTGCCCTCGGCCGACCATCCCGCGGTGCTTGCAGCTCTCATGAGCTGGAACGACGTGCCCGATCAGGCATATATCGCCACGCTTATGAAGCTCACCGACGACCGCGTGATCAAGCTGGAAGAAGCGACCGAGACCAAGAAGAAGGGTCTGCTCCGTCGCGAAAAAGAGGAGCAGACGTATCGCATCACAGTGACCGACGAGGCCTGGAAGGCTGCCAAGAAGGACGGCATCGATCGCGATGTGCTCAAGGTCTTCTTCGCCGGCGTTAAGCCCGATAAAGACGGCGTCCGTTCGCGCACGTTTAGCGAGCTGGAGGAGTATGCCAGCGAGCGCACCACATCTGTTGGCGACAAGCTCGAGGACTATCAGAGCACGGTTAAGGGCAAGCTGGAGGCGCGCGAGTTTATCGCATCGGATGGCACTATCGCGATGGTGGCCGGCCTGGTTCTCGGCATCATCATTGTCTTTGGCATTCTGGGCTCTCTGATCTATACCGACTTTGCGGACGCCAACGTCGGCGCCGCTATGATCTCGATTCCCGTCACGATCGTGGGCTTTGTCCTGAGCTGCACCTTCCGCCGTTACACGCCGGAGGGCGCCGAGGTGGCGGCTCGCTGCAAGGCGCTCAAGCATTGGCTCGAGGACTTTACGCGCCTGAAGGAGGCTATCCCCAGCGACCTGATCTTGTGGAACAAACTGCTGGTGATGGGCGTTGCCCTGGGCGTTTCGAAAGAAGTGCTGCGACAGCTGGCCGAGGCCGTGCCTGCGGACCTGCGCAACAGCGACGATTTCTACGACAACTACCCCTGCTACTGGTGGTATTACCATCACTACGGCAACGAGTCTCCGCTCGATTCGTTCAACGATGTGTATCATGAGACCATCCGCGAGCTGGCTTCGAGTTCCGATAGCTCGAGCGGCGGCAGCGGCGGCGGCTTCTCTGGCGGCGGCGGTGGCGGCGTCGGCGGAGGCGGCGGCGGAACGTTCTAGCGAGCGCTTGCTTTGGGGTGGATCTTTCTGGGCGGTTGCCAGGGAAGATTCATCCCATTTTTGTGCATCGAAACGGGTCAAACTTTCCGCTGCGGATCTTCGCGCAAGGGGCAGTGGACAAAAAATGCCAAATATGAGTACTGTTGCTGCGTTGGTCACATATGTTTGCACATAATAATGGGCTCCTAATGAGAGTACTTCTCGTTAGGAGCCCATTTTATTGAACATTTGAGGAGCTACGTCAGCTCGTGCAGCTGGTCGTCATGCCTACAAGCATCAAAAATGCCCCAAGTTGCTGCTACTAAAAAGGTAGCAGTACTCATATTTGATGTTTTTTGACCACGGCTATCTACAAACCCCCTAGGCCACTCATTGGGGACAGACTTAAATGACTAGGTGTGGCTGCCCGGGCTAGGCTGTTAGGTCGAGTTCGTAGAGGAAGCTTTCGCGCGGCATGTCGTGACGGCGCTCTTCGCGGTTGGCGCGGTGCGTGGCCGTGCGCTTAAAGCCGTGCAACTCGTAGAACTTCCACGAGCAGTTGGAGTCGGTGTACAGGTACGCCCTTGTCGCCCCGCGCGAGGACAGGTACGAGACCGCGGCATCGAGCAACACTGAGCCTACACCCAGGCCATGGACGTCGCGATCCACGGCAAGCAGCGTGACCTCGTTGTCGTGGGGCAACGGGCTGCTTTCGAGCAGGCGGTTGTTGGTTCGGCTGGTTGCGCGCACAAACGAGAGGTACTCGGCGCAAGTATCGGGCTCCAGCTCGCGCATCTGCGAAAGCAGCGCGCGTTCGGTATCCATCCAATGTTCCTTGACGGTGGCGCCGGAACTCTGTCCCGCGCGCGCGAGCGCAATGCCACGCGCCTCGCCGTCAATCACCGCAACCTGCGAAAACGTCGAGGACGAAAGGCAGTAGGCAAGGTCGCACGCGGCCTCGAGGCGGTTGTACTCATCGTTATCCGAATTGTTATGCCAAAGCTGTTGCAGAATCAGCGCGATAGCGTCAAAGTCTTCGGTATCAAACGGTCGGTAGAGAACCCGCGAGACCATGGTGCCTCTTTCTTTTGCGGATGCATATCGAGCACAGTTCTACCACGCTATTGGCATCTAATTATGGTGCCCCTGTGTTCCATGAACTCACCGTGCCCGGTGCCGTGCCCATCCCCTCCGCTCGCAAACTTTTTCTGCACATGCGCCCGTTGCGGGGTGCATCGATGCGCTCGATGCGCTACATTGAATCAGTATTTTCAATGCCGCTGCGCGAGCGCTGCAGATCGACGTATCACCGACTCACAGAGCACGGCGGCGTACCAGACAGGAGGACTGCATGGGATCTGATGTGAAGATCGCACGCGCGTTGATCTCGGTTACCGATAAAACGGGCGTCGTCGATTTCGCACGGACGCTGGTCGATGACTTTGGCGTCGAGATCATCTCTACGGGCGGCACGGCTCGTGCCATCGAGGACGCGGGTGTTCCCGTAACCCCCATCGAGGAGTTCACGGGCTATCCCGAGATGATGGACGGCCGCGTTAAGACCCTGCACCCCAAGGTTCACGGCGCGCTGCTGGCCCGCCGCGATTCCGAGCAGCACATGCAGGAGGCCGCTCAGCACGGCATTAAGCTGATCGACTTGGTCGTCGTCAACCTGTACGAGTTCGAGAAGACCGTCGCCAACCCCGAGGTCACCTTTGCGGACGCCATCGAGCACATCGACATCGGCGGCCCCTCCATGCTGCGCTCCGCCGCTAAGAACGCTGCGAGCGTTACCGTTATCTCCGACCCGGCCGACTACGATGCCGTCCTGGCTGAGATGCACGAGACCGGCGGTTGCACCACGCTTGCCACCCGTCGCCGCCTGCAGGTGAAGGTCTACCAGACTACCTCCGCCTACGACACGGCTATCTCCCGTTGGCTTGCCGCCCAGGCAAGCGACGTGGCGGACACTTCTGCCAAGCTCGAGATCTCGCTGGAGAAGGTCGACGACCTGCGCTATGGCGAGAATCCTCAGCAGAAGGCTACGGTCTATCGTTTTGCCGAGGGCTGCGAGAACACCGCGAGCTCGCAGTTCCCGCTCGTGGGCTCCGAGCAGATCCAGGGCAAGCCGCTCAGCTACAACAACTATCTGGATGCCGACGCCGCTTGGAACCTGGTGCGCGAGTTCGACGAGCCGGCCTGCGTGATCCTCAAGCACCAGAACCCTTGCGGTTCCGCCGTTGCCGAGGACATCACGGCCGCCTACGACCGCGCTTTCGCCTGCGATCCCAAGAGCGCCTTCGGCGGCATCATCGCCTGCAACCGCGAGGTTCCCTTTGAGCTGGTTGAGCACTTCGCCGACCAGAACAAGCAGTTCGTCGAGGTCATCATCGCCCCGAGCTACACCGATGAGGCGCTCGAGCGCATGGCCAAGCGCCCCAACCTGCGCGTGCTGGCTACCGGCGGCGTGGACCACGGTGCCCAGGTGGAGCTGCGCTCCATCGACGGCGGCATGCTGGTGCAGGAGGTCGACCACGTGACCGAGGATCCCGCGACCTTCACGTTCCCCACCGACCGCAAGCCCACCGACGCCGAGATGGCCGAGCTCGAGTTTGCCTGGAAGGTCTGCAAGGGCGTTAAGTCCAACGCCATCCTGGTCTCCAAGGGTAAGGCCGGCATTGGCATGGGCCCGGGTCAGCCCAACCGTGTGGATTCCGCGTTGCTGGCCTGCGAGCGTGCCGAGGACTTCTGCGAGCGCGAGGGCGTGGAGAAGGGCGGCTTTGCCTGCGCAAGCGACGCGTTCTTCCCGTTCCGCGACAACGTTGACGTGCTTGCCGCGCACGGCGTGACCTGCATCATCCAGCCCGGCGGCTCCAAGCGTGACGACGAGAGCATCCAGGCCTGCAACGAGCATGGCATCGCAATGGTCTTCACCGGCGCCCGCCACTTCCGCCACTAAGTTCCGCCCTGGGACAAAATAATCTCTGCAAAAGACGGTCGCTCCGTTTGGAGGGCCGTCTTTTTGGTATAAGAGGACGGAATGACTAACACGAAAGGTACAACCATGCCCCAGATTGATGATGCCGAGCTGTTTGGCAATGCCGAGGATCAGCGTGCGTACGAGGACTTTTGCGCCAATCAGGAGGCGGTCGAGAAGTTCACGCTCGACAAGCCCGCGCTCATCTGCCGTTGGCGCATGTCCAACAAAAAGGTGCCCATGCTCAACCGCCACATTCGCGCGCTGTCCGAGCGCCTGGTGCAGGGCGAGCCGCTTACCCATAACATGCTCAGCTGGGCCAAACAGCACGTTGAGTGGTCGCTTGCCGAGGGCGACTACACCGCACATGATGGCGTGCTCATGCTGGTGATTGACGTCAGCGGCAACGCTGCCATGACGGTGGGGGAGTACGAGCCGCTAGCCGATACGTCGGCCAAGGCGCTGCGTGCCCGCTCAGCCGAGGCTCGCTCCGAGGCTGACGAAACTGGCGTGGCGCCCGAGCTGCTCGCTGCCGTCAACGACGGGGGGCTTGCCTTTGTGGCGCCGGCGGACGAGTGCCTGTGCGGCACGGCGACCCTTATTGAGCAGCTGGCCCAGACCAAGGGCATCCCGGTCACGCGCGTGGACATTCCCGCACAGCTCAAGGGCGCGCTGTTCCTGGTGAGCGACGAGCACGGCGTGGTTCCCGCCGCCGAGACGGATGCCGCCGAGGCCGACGCCGCCACGGTCGCCTTCTTCGCCGACGGCTACGAAAAGCTCCGCGCCCGCCGCTAAATGATTTTTCTGGGACGTGTCTCTATAGTTTTGTCAACCGCGCGCTTCGCGACATTTCGGCACGACGCATCCGGGCGCCTTGCGCCCCCGCCTCCTCTTCGGTTGACCTCGCCGCCCGCTAGGCCGCGT
>CABUTH010000008.1 GCA_902494465.1 uncultured Collinsella sp. | reverse complement strand
GACCGCGAGAAGCTGCTGTTCGAGTCGTACCCCACGGTTCCCGTCTGCGGGGGGCGCGATGTCACGATCGGCATTCCCCGTGTGCTCGAGTTCTGGGACACCATGCCGTTCTGGTCGACGTTCTTCAGCACGCTCGGCTTTAAGGTGCGCGTCTCGGGACGCAGCACCAAGGCGATGTACGAGCGCGGTCTGGCGCACGTCACATCCGACACCGTGTGCTTCCCGGCCAAGCTCGTCCACGGGCACATCCGCAATCTCGTCGACGCCGGCGTCGACCGCATCTTCATGCCCATCATCACGACGGTGCCCACCGAAAACACCGCCTCTACCAGCGAGTGGATGTGCGCCGTCGTAAAGGGATACCCCTACGTGATGCGCAATTCCGATAACCCGGAGGAGCGTTTCGGCGTTCCGTTCGATACGCCGCTGTTCCACTGGTACGACGAGGGCGACCGAAACCGCCAGCTCAAGGCGTGGTGCAAGGAGACCTTCGATATCGATGCCGACCTGGTTGCCAAGGCGACCGAGCAGGCGGACCGCGCGCAGGAGACGTTTGAGAACCAGCTGCAGCTGCGCGGCAGGCAGGTGCTCGAGAACGTGCGCGAGGACGGCGGCTACGCGGTGGTGATCGCTTCGCGCCCGTACCACAACGACCCGCTGGTCAACCACGGGCTGCCCAAGCTCTTCTCTGAGCGCGGCATCCCCGTGCTGACGCCCGATGCGGTGCCGGGGGTCTGCAACGTCGATCTTTCCAACAGCCGCATCGACATCGTGAACAACTACCATGCGCGCATGCTGTCGTGCGCGGTCATCGTCGCATCGACGCCCGAGCTCGAGCTCGTGCAGATGGGCAGCTTCGGCTGCGGCCACGATGCGTATCTCACCGACGAGATCGCGCGCATGATGGGCGAGATGGGCTCCAAGGTTCCGATGATGATCAAGCTCGATGAGAGCGACGTCGCCGGTCCCATGGGCATTCGCGTGCGTTCGTTTATCGAGTCGGTCAACCGTCGTCGCGCGGAGGAGCGTGCCGAGGGCGCCCGGGTGCACGCGGTCCATCCGCTCGACGACCCGTATAAGGTCAAGTACACCAAGCGCGACCGGCACGACAAGATCGCGCTGGTCCCCAACACCTCCCATGCGTTCTGCAGGCTCATGACCGCGGCGATGCGCAATCAGGGCGTGCGCGCCGAGGCCCTTGATATCGGGCGCGAGGATGCCATCCGCCTGGGCAAACGCTATGTGCACAACGACATCTGCTTCCCCGCGCAAATCGTGATCGGCGAGGCGCTCGCGGCACTCAAGAGCGGTAAGTACGACCCGCACGACGTCGCCGTGGTGACTGGCAAGTATATCGGCGACTGCCGCCTGACGCACTACATGCCCCTGCTGCGCCGCGCGCTCGACGACGCGGGATACGACTATGTCCCGGTGCTCACCAACGACGACGTCGATGCCCACAATGCGCATCCGGGCTTCAAGCTCGGCCTTGGCCCGAGCATCCAGATCGCCTACGGTCTTCCCATGATCGATGCCCTCGAGGCCATGCTTAGGCGCATCCGTCCCTATGAGCTCGAGAAGGGCGCGGCGGACGCTGCGTTCGACCGCGCGCTCGATGAGGTTATCGAGGGCATGGAGCGCTCGGGGCTGAGAGGCCAGGCGACGGGCTTCAAACGCGCGCTTGCGATCATGGACGCCGTTCCGTACGACCGCTCGAACCCGCATCCGACCGTTCTCATCGTGGGCGAGTACCTGCTCAATTTCCATCTCGGCGCCAACCACGAGATCGAGCGCTACCTCGAGGACAACGGGCTCGAGGTCATCGAGGCGCGCATGACCGACGTGATCCGCAAGACCTATTTCTACAAGCATGCGCAGTCGCGCGAGTTCCACGTCGACCTGTCGCTGCCCGAAAAGGCCTGGTACGCCACGGCGGACAACCTGTTCGAGCTCGCGCACGACCGTTGCGACCGCCTGGGCGCGGCGAGCCCGCTCTACGAGCCGCCGACGCGCATGCCCGAGCTCGTGCGCGCGAGCGATAAGATCCTGCACCATACGTTCGATGCGGGCGAGGGCGTGCTGATTCCGGCGGAGATCCTCGAGCACGCCAAGCGCGGCTGCCGCAACTTCGTGATCCTGCAGCCGTTCGGGTGTCTGCCCAACCATGTCGTGGGGCGCGGGCTCATCCATGCGCTCAAGGAGCAGTATCCCACGGCGCAGTTCCTGCCGCTCGACTACGATCCCGACGTGAGCTTCGCCAACGTGGAGAACCGTCTTCAGATGCTCATCATGAACGCCAAGGCGCAGGGGTGCGGTGAGGCGCATGGCGAGACCGCGTAAGGACGCCGATGCGCCCGATGCACGCACCCGTATCATCGAGGCGTTTTGGGAGCTCATCGAGAACAACAGCATCTTCGAGCTGTCGGTTGGCGAGGTGACCCGCGCCGCCCAGTGCAATCGCGGAACGTTTTACTACTATTTTCACGATTTCGATGAACTCGTCGCCATCGCCATAGCCCAGCTGCTGCAGGATAACGAGCTCATCACCGATGCCCTCTGGCATTTTTCGAGCGAGGGCGACCTTTCGGCGTTCGACCGGCGCGACGTCCGCTGCCTGCTGCGGCGCATCGTCATCACCATGAGGGCGGGTGCCGCCGAGCAGGTCGAGCAGGGCATCCATACGATCATCATCGACCGCGTGAGAGAGATCGTCCACCCCGACGGAGAAGAGCTCAAGGCAGATTCGAGCTTTGCGGTGGGCTTTCTGGTCTCGGGCATCATGGGCTTTGTGATGGCGGTCGGCTTTGCCCGGGAGGGCGGCGAGGAGATAGACCTCGAGCAGCTGGGGGACAGCGCGTGCGCGTACCTGAGGGCGGTCGCCATGCAGACGGTTGAAACGGTCGCGCAAGTCGAGGGCGTCGATACATCCGAGCTGCTCGAACGCGTCTCCAAGGAGGCCGATGCCTATCGCGCATCGCGTGCGACGAGTCCCGACGTGGTGAAAGACGTCTAGGGTTTCTCTTGCGGGGCGCCCGTCGCGCATCGCGCGGTGAGTCCCGCGATGCGGTCATAACCTGCATTCATGTGAGCCGGGTTTATAGATATTCCTCCAGCTGTTAACATATACTCCATATGGGTAAAGAGACCAAAGCGCTGCCGCGGGGCGGCGCTTTGCGTTTGAAAAAACTAGCTCGTCTAAGAGGAACTAGCATGTTAGACCGTTTTACCGATCGTGCGCGTAAGGTCATGTCCATGGCCAAGCAAGAAGCGCTCGATCTTCATTCAAATAAGGTGGGCACCGAGCACCTGCTGCTCGCGCTTGCCAAGGAGGACGAGGGCATTGCCGCCGAGGCGCTGCGTTCGCTCGACATCTCCTATGATGACATCATGGATACCCTCAAAGAGGTCCAGACCACGGTTCCCGAGCCCAGCGAGGAGACCGAGGCTGCCAAGCTCGCCTTTACGCCGCTCGTCATCAGCGTGATGGAGCGCTCCTTCCGCGTGGCACGCGAGAACAACCAGACCTACGTTTCGACCGAGCACTTGCTGATCGGCATCGTCGAAGAGGGCAACGGCATGGCCATGGACATCCTCATGCGCCTGGGCGTGTCGTCTGCTTCCATTAAAAAGGCCATCGAAAAGCTCACTGCCAAGGATCAGGACAAGAAGCGTCCGCTCGCTGGCGCTGGCGCTGGTCGTCCCGGTGCGGGCCTGCCGTTCTTTAGCGGCTCGGATGCCTCTCAGCAAAAGGGGAGCGGCACCGACACGCTCAAGCAGTTCGCCACCAACCTCACGCAAAAGGCGCGCGACGGCGAGCTCGATCCCGTGATTGGCCGCGAAAAGGAAGTCCAGCGCATGATGGAGATCCTTTCGCGCCGCACCAAGAACAATCCGCTTATCCTGGGCGATCCCGGCGTGGGCAAGACGGCTATCGTCGAGGGCCTGGCGCAGCAGATTGCTGCTGGCAATGTGCCCGAGAATCTTATGAACCAGAATATCTGGACGCTCGATCTGCCGGGTCTTGTCGCGGGTGCCAAGTATCGCGGTGAGTTTGAGGAGCGCCTCAAGAACGTGATCCAGGAGGCGACCGAAGCCGACGACGTCATCTTGTTTATCGACGAGATGCACACCATCATCGGTGCCGGTTCTGCCGAGGGTTCTATCGATGCGAGCTCTATGCTCAAGCCCGTGCTCGCGCGCGGTGCTTTCCAGATCATCGGTGCCACCACGGCCGAGGAGTTCCGCAAGTACCTCACCAAGGACCCGGCCTTCGAGCGTCGCTTCCAGACCATTGATGTCGAGGAGCCGAGCGTCGAGGACACGGTCAAGATCCTGACCGCGCTCAAGCCTCGCTACGAGGAGCACCACCATGTGCGCTATACGCAGGGTGCTATCGAGGCCGCCGCGAATCTTTCCAACCGCTACATCCAGGATCGCTTCTTGCCCGATAAGGCCATCGACCTCATCGACGAGGCCGGTGCCCGCGCTCGCATCGCCGCGAATCGCGCGCCCGAGCCGGTGCGCGAGGCTGAGCATCGCATAGAGGAGCTTAAGGCCGCCGCGCAGGAGGCCACCGAGAGCGATGACATGAACAAGGCCGCCGAGATCACCGAGCAGCAGAAGGCCGCCGAGATTGAACTCGCCGAAGCCAAGGCCGCCTGGACCGCCGAGCTCGACGCCAGCCCGCTCACCATCGACGTGAGTCAGATTGCCGACATCGTGTCCGTGACTTCGGGCGTGCCGGTTTCCTCGCTCACCGAGAGCGAGAGCCGTCGCCTGCTGCAGACCGAAAGCGTGCTCAAGACCCGCATTATCGGCCAGGACGAGGCCGTCGAGGCCGTCGCCAAGGCCGTGCGCCGCAGCCGCTCGCCGCTCAAGGACCCGCGTCGCCCCGGCGGTAGCTTTATCTTCCTGGGCCCCACCGGCACGGGCAAGACTGAGCTCGCCAAGACGCTCGCCGAGTACCTCTTTGGCAGCAAGGACGCGCTCATCAGCTTCGACATGTCCGAGTTCGGTAGCGAGTTCGAGGTCTCCAAGCTCATCGGTAGCCCTCCGGGCTACGTCGGTCACGACGAGGGCGGCCAGCTCACCAAGGCCGTTCGTCGCCACCCGTACTCGGTCGTGCTGTTCGACGAGATCGAGAAGGCGCACCCCGATATCTTCAACATCTTGCTGCAGGTGCTGGAGGAGGGCCGCCTGACCGATAGCCAGGGCAAGACGGTCGACTTCCGCAACACCGTGATCATCATGACGTCCAACGTGGGCGCCCGCGAGATTGCGCAGGATGCGAGCGTGGGCTTTGGCACCACCGGCGAGCAGGGTCTCACGTCGAGTGAGATCCGTGGTCGCGCGATGGGCGAGCTCAAGCGCCTGTTCCGCCCCGAGCTGCTCAACCGTATCGATGACATTGTGGTGTTCCAGAAGCTCTCGGGCGAGAACCTGACTAAGATTGCGCACCTGCTGGTGGACGATTTGCGCCAGCGCCTGATTGCCAACGGCATGAACATCAAGCTCACCGATGCGGCCTATGACAAGATCGTGGCCGAGGGCACCGACCTCACCAACGGTGCGCGTCCGCTGCGCCGTGCTATCCAAAAGCTTATCGAGGACCCGCTGTCCGAGGAGCTTCTGGCCGGCGAATGGGGCGAGGGCGATACCGTCCTGTGCGACGTGGCCGACGGCAAGTTTGTCTTTAGCCACGGCGCGGGCGAGATCCCGGCACCGCGTCCGGCGGGCACGCTCGGTGGCGATACCGCCCCGGCAGCACCGCACACCGGCAACGCTGCTCCTGTGGGAGGCGGCGTGACCTCGGGCCCCGGCGGCATGATGCAAGCCGGTTCTGGCGCGCTGTAGGGCGTGGCGACAATTTGATACGCGCAATCGAGGCGCTCCGGAAAGGGCGCCTCGATTTGTAGAGCTGCGGAAGTTGTGACCGTTACGCTATACGGTCCACCGTTAGCCGATGATGCGAGGGCGCTCGGCGTTTTCGACTGGTTTATGCACGCAAAGTCTGGGAATATACAAGTCGCATGTCTTACTGTCTAACCAGTTGCGCCAAGGAGGCACCATGGACTACAAGATTACCGGCTACGAGCCCGCCCAGCTGTTCCATTTCTTTGAGGAGGTCAGCGCGATCCCCCGTGGGTCTGGCAACGAGAAGGGCATCAGCGATTTCCTGGTCGCGTTTGCCAAGGAGCGCGGTCTTGATGTGTATCAGGACGAGGTCTACAACGTCATCATTCGCAAGCCCGCATCTGCCGGCGCCGAGAATGCCCCGACCGTCATGCTGCAGGGCCACATCGATATGGTGTGCGACAAGTTGGGCTCCGTTGAGCACGACTTTACGACCGACGGTATCGACTTGGTCGTCAAGGACGGTGTCCTCACCGCTAACGGCACCACTCTGGGCGCCGACAACGGTATCGCCGTCGCTCTGATGCTCACTGTTCTCGATGACGATTCGATCGTTCACCCTGCCCTCGAGTGCGTATTCACCACCGACGAGGAGACTGGCCTGGTCGGCGCCGAGACGCTCGACAAGTCCCAGATTAGCGCCCGCACCATGATTAATCTCGACTCCGAGGAAGAGGGCGTTGCCACCGTCAGCTGCGCCGGCGGCGTCGTCGTTACCTACACCTGCCCGATCGCGCGCGAGCACAAGACCGGTAGCACCCTCACGTTCGACATCTCCGGCCTACTGGGCGGTCACTCCGGCAGCGATATCCACCTGGAGCGCGGCAATGGCAACCTCATCATGGCCCGCATCATCGACCGCCTGATGGTTGCCGGCGAGCCCGCCATCGTCAGCTTTAACGGCGGCACCAAGGACAACGCCATCAACCGTGAGTGCAAGGCTGTTCTGGTCTACGCCGACCACGCTGCTGCCGAGGCCGCGGCCCAGATTGCAAAGGGCATCATCGCCGACGTCACTGCCGAGCTCGAGGTCTTCGACCCCGGCTTTACCTGCACCGTCGAGATTGCCGACGACGCCGAGGTCGAGGCTATGGACCAGAAGTCCGCGCTTGCCCTCATTCGCGCCCTGCGTCTTGCCCCTAACGGCGTGATTCGCCGCAACGTCGCCACCGACGGCTCCGTCGAGGTTTCCTCCAACATCGGTGTGGTTGCCACCTCTGACGACGAGGTCAAGATCATGCTGTCCCCGCGCTCCTCGATCACCTCGCTGCAGAACGAGTTCAAGGACCGCCTGCAGACGCTGGCCGATGTCTTGGGCTTCGACGCCAAGTTCGAGTTCGAGTATCCCGGCTGGAGCTATGCCGAGCATTCGCCGGTCCGCGACGTCTTCGTCGAGAGCTATCGCGAGCTCTTTGGCTCCGAGCTGCGCATCGAGTCCATTCACGCCGGCCTTGAGTGCGGCCTGTTTGCCGAGGCCCTGCACGGCCTGGACGCCATCGCCGTGGGCCCGACGCTCTCCGATGTCCACACCCCGGACGAGAGCATGGAGCTCGCTTCTGCCGAGCGCTTCTACGAGCTGCTCATCGATGTCCTCAAGCGCCTCGCTGCGTAAAGGTTGCGCTAGCAGCAGTCCGAGCCACGTGCTAGCGGATTGCAAATGAAATTATGAGGGGGGGCATCCGAGCTTTTGCGACGGGTGCCCCCCTCTTTTTTGTTTGATAATTGCGAAATTACGGCCACCTAGTCCATTTCTGCCCTGATGAGGTCGAGGGTGCGCTGGCAGTTTTCGCGGACGGGGCCGAGCATATGCTCGCGCAGGTCCGCCATGCCGGGCAGGTCGGCGTATTCGTCCATGACCTCTTCCATGCAAATGGGTACCTCGTAGGCGAGGTCCATCATGGTCGCAAAGCAAAACTTCTCGGATAGCCCGGCATCGATGAGCGTCGCCTCCAGCGTGGGGTCGCCCATACCGTGGTATCGGCGGATAGCGCCTGGACCGATGCACCCCACACGATTTTCGCCGCCAATGCTCATGGCAAGGCGCGCCCGGCGGCGCATGCGCTCATACGCCAAACCCGACGCGACATCGTACATTCGAGCCATCATGGCTGCGCCGTCGTTTCCAAGGAGCAGGGAATAGTTTTTCGCGTGCGCATCCGGTGCGCCGATGATGGCGTTAAAGAAAAGTATCTGCGTAAACAGATACAGGTTAAGTTGATGGTGGCTCGTATTTACGAGGAGCTCTTGAATGTCGCGTGTGGTCGGGCCGCCGTCTGCCGTGTACTTTTGGGCGGGCATCACCCCAAGTGCCTGACAGAGGTCTTCTTGATGTAGGCGCCTGATCGTTCCGTCTTTGACTTTCACGCGGTCATAGCGCTCAACAATGAGGGCAGGTTCGTCCTCAAACATACGATATTCGACGTTTGCCGTTGCGATGCCGGCGCGCTGGGCGCTTTTCATGCAGACAAACTCATTGAGAGCCTCGAGTTTAAATCCGATAACGCCATTTTTGAAAATATGCGTCGTGGGCGAGGAGCCCATGCATTCGCACCAGCGGCCGTTTATGAACGCGAGCGCGAACTTGCCCTGGTTGCCTCCAAGTGACCAACTTTCATCTAGACCCATCCACGATGCATCGCGGTCATCTCTGATCGACTTGAGACGAAGAGCAATTTCGTGGTCGTCTATAGGGCGGTATTCGCCAGCGCGATACAGGACGGCGTCGGCATCTTCTTCGGCACAAAACTGCACTCCGCCCGGACAGTCGAGTCCGATATGGCTGAGCAACGCAACGGGATTGTTGGGCCTAACGTCGAATTCGGCGGCAATCGCTTTTCGTTGGTCCTCGCTGTCGGGTAGAAGGCCAAACAGGTACGGATTCATGACCTGTTGTCCGTATGTGCGATTCGATACGGGTATGTTGGTCGATAGGGCTGGCCCGTCATAGTCATGATCGTAGGTAAAGCTGATAAGACCGTTCTCATCTTGCGTGAGCGTTCCAGCAGGCACGCCGCAAATAATGGTCCGAAGTGATGTTCTGGCCATTGGCTATTTCCCTTCGGACATGGTTTGGCTAGATGCGTTTGCGGCATTCGAGACTCCGAGATTGGACATGGCGAAATCGGCGAAGATCTCGTCGTAGAGTGCGGATGTAAAGGGGGTATCTGGAAGAGCCGGAATGGCGGTACTACGACGGTTGCGATGATGAGGACGTTGAGTGTGATGGCGCCTGGGGATGCTGCGAGGCAGCGGATTGGCATGCGGGGCGTCGACTGGTCGCTCGTTTTTCGCTTCGTCGATATCCCCTTGTGCTGCGAGTACCAGTCCAAGAGCGTCGAAAATCGCCAGCAACTTGTCGAGTCGAATGCCGGTGGCGTCTCCTAGCTCGAGCGATGCGAGCAGGCGCTCCGAAACACCGGCCTTTTTGGCGAGGGCGGCACGGGTGAGACCCTGAGTCTCGCGTGCCTGGCGCACGTAGATGCCAGCTTGGCGCGGTGTGGTGATGGGAAGGGTATCCACGGCTATCTCCTAACGTGCAGACTTTTGCATATCAGTATGACATGCAAAAGTCTGCACGAATAGGCATTATGCAAAACTCTGCATGAGACTCCTACATTGACGTTGGCTTATGAGAGGCGTTTTTTATATCGCGAGGATCCCCAGATGCTCAAGTAAGATCTTAAGCCCGATGAGGATGAGCACGACGCCACCCACGATGGTGGCGGGTTTTTCGTAGCGCGCGCCAAAGGTGTGGCCGATCGCTACGCCGGCGACGGAGAAGATAAACGTTGTGATGCCAATGAGCGACACGGCGGGGACGATGTCGACCGAAAGCGCGGCGAACGAGATGCCCACGGCCAGGGCGTCGATTGAGGTGGCGATGGCGAGGATCAGGTACTCGCCCAGTTCAATCTTTTCGGCATCCTTGCCGTCGCCTTCATCCTCGTCCTCGGTAAAAGCCTCCCACAGCATTTTGCCGCCGATAAAGGCCAAAAGGATAAAGGCGATCCAATGGTCGATGGGTCCGATGATGCCCATGAATTGGCTGCCGAGCGCCCAACCGATTACGGGCATGCCGGCCTGAAAGCCGCCAAAGAACAAGCCGAGCACCACGGCGACTTTAAGGTTGATCTTCTTCATGCCAAGGCCCTTGCAGATGGAAACGGCAAAGGCGTCCATCGAAAGGCCAACGGCGAGCAACACGAGCTCTGCGAGTCCCATAGTCTGGCTCCCTCTCTGCGGGCGGGCCCGCGTGTACCTCTTGGGGGAGTAACAAAAAAGACCCGTGGCGTACGCGTTGCGCGCACAGCCACGAGTCTCGTTCATTAAGGCAAGCCAGGCCGCATCGGCCAGTGTGTTGACTTGCCGCGCCACCGGAGGCGAACCCGATCACGCGACTACTCCCTCATTTATGCGAATCCCGATGCTACCACATAAGCAGCTCATTTGGATTGGGGCTCTCAGCTGTGTTCGCTCATTCTGTAAGCATCGGATTTTGCGGGCGTCACAGGGGCAAACCGTGAGAAACTTATTGACGTTTATGGAGCGTATACGATGGGAGCGATGCCTTGGATAAGAACGAGCTGCAAAAGCGTATGGAACAGGCCATCCGCCTGACTGCCCCCGGTCAGCCGATCCGCACCGCCCTCGACATGATCATTGCCGGTCACCTGGGCGCCCTTATCTGCGTCGGCGACACCGAAAACGTGCTCGCCGCCGGTAACGACGGCTTCCCGCTCAACATTTCGTTTACCTCGAACCGCCTGTTCGAGCTTTCCAAGATGGACGGCGCCATCGTTATCGATGGCGACCTCACCCAGATTTTGCGCGCCAACTTCCACCTCAATCCCGATCCCTCGCTCGCCACGAGTGAGACGGGCATGCGTCACCGTACTGCCGCTCGCATGTCGGTGCTCACCGACGCCATCGTGATCTCGGTCTCGGCTCGTCGTGCCGTCGTCAACGTGTACGTCCACGGTAAGAGCTACGAGATTCAGCCTGTCACCACCATCATGAGCTCGGTCAACCAGCTCGTCGCCACGCTCCAGACTACCCGTCAGTCGCTCGATCGCTCCCTGCTGCGCCTGACGGCCCTCGAGCTCGACGACTACGTTACGCTCGCCGATATCACCGGCATCTTCTCGAGCTTCGAGATCATGCAGCAGGCAAAGACCGAGCTTAAGGATTGCATCGTCAAGCTGGGCAACCAGGGCAAGCTCGTGCAGATGCAGCTCGAGCAGCTCGCCGGTTCCAGCATGGATACCGAATATGACCTGATGATCCGCGACTACGCAAGCGATTCCTCCGAGGCAAACGCCGAGAAGATTCGCGCTGAGCTCGCTCGCATGACGCCTAAGGACCTGTCCGACCCGCAGCATGTGGCGGCAGTTCTGGGCTATGACGACCTGGACGAGGACTCCGTCATGACACCGCTGGGCCTGCGCACGCTTTCGCGCGTGTCCGTCGTGCGCGACGGCGTGGCCGAGAAGATCGTCGACGAGTATGGCTCGCTGCAGGAGCTCATGGACGACATCAGCGAGGATCCGGAGCGCCTGGGCGACTTTGGCGTTAACAACCCTGCCATTCTTGCGGACTCCCTGTACCGCATGAAGGGCACCAAACAGGGGAACGCATAATGGCGCCCGTATGTGCCGTGGTCGTTGCCGGTGGCAGCGGCCAGCGCTTTGGCAACCCCGGTGGCAAGCAGCTCGTCAATGTGGCGGGCCGTCCGCTTATGAGCTGGTCCATCCGCGCATTTGACCGTAGCGATAAGGTTGGCCACATCGTCGTGGTTTGTCCTGCCGAGCGCCGTGCCGAGATGCGACGCCTGGCCATCGACCCGTTTGACTATGACACGCCCATCAGCTTTGCCGATGCCGGCGATACCCGTCAGGATTCAACCCGTGCCGGCGTGCATGCGGTTCCGGCGGGTTTCGAATATGTCGCCATTCACGATGGCGCTCGTCCGCTCATCACGACCGAGGCCATCGATCATGCGATCGACGTGCTTGTGGGCGACCGCTCGCTCGACGGTGTCGTGTGCGGTCAACCCGCGATCGACACACTCAAGATCGTCGACGGCGATAACATCGTCGAGACGCCGCCGCGTGAGCTCTATTGGGCCGCGCAGACGCCGCAGATCTTTAGCGTCGATGCTATGAAGCGCGTCCATGCCGCGGCGATTGCCGAGGGCTTTATCGGTACCGATGATTCGTCGCTGGTCGAGCGCATGGGTGGGCGCGTCCGCTGCGTCCAGAGCCCGCGCGATAACCTTAAGGTGACGGTGCCCGAGGACCTGCGTCCCGTAACCGCGATTCTGCTCGGTCGCATGGCCGAGGGAGAGGACCTTCCCCATGTTCAGTAACCTGCGCATTGGCCACGGCTACGACGTCCACCGTTTGGTGGAGGGGCGTCGATGTATCATCGGCGGGGTCGACATTCCCTACGAGCGCGGCCTGCTGGGTCACTCGGATGCCGATGTGCTCGCGCACGCCTTAGCCGACGCCATTCTGGGCGCCTGCCGCGGGGGAGACATCGGCAAGCTATTTCCCGACACCGATCCCGCCTACGAGGGTGCCGATTCGATGGTGCTGCTTGCTCGCGTGATGGACTATGCGCGTGAGCTGGGCTTTGAGTTTGTCGATGCCGACTGCACCATTGCCTGTCAGCAACCCAAGATCACCCCGCACCGCGATGCCATGCGCGCCAACCTTGCCCATGCCCTGGGCGTTGACGTCGAAAACGTGGGCGTCGCCGCCACTACGACCGAAAAGCTCGGTTGGGAAGGCCAGGGCGAGGGAATCGGCGCCTGGGCCGTCTGCCTGCTACAGAAAACCGTTAAGGAGTAACGAATGCGTATCTACAACAGCGCTACCCATAAAAAGGAAGAGTTCCAGCCGATCGAGTCCGGCAAGGTCCGCATGTACGTGTGCGGCCCCACGGTCTACGACAACATCCACATCGGCAATGCCCGCACGTTCATCAGCTTCGATGTGATTCGTCGCTGGCTCATCGCGAGCGGCTACGAGGTCACGTTCGCCCAGAACCTCACCGATGTCGATGACAAGATCATCAAGCGCGCCAACGAGCAGGGCCGTACGGCTGCCGAGGTCGCGACGGAGTTCTCCGATAAGTTCATCGGCGTCATGCGCGCCGCCAACGTACTCGATCCCGATGTGCGCCCCCGCGCCACCAAGGAGATCGGCCCCATGATCGCCATGATCAAGACGCTTATCGAGCAGGGCCACGCTTACGCAGCCGATAACGGCGATGTGTACTTTGCCGTGCGCAGCGATCCCAACTATGGTCAGGTCTCGAGCCGCAACATCGACGACCTTATGGTTGGCGCGCGCATCGAGGAGAACGAGGACAAGAACGACCCACTCGACTTTGCCCTGTGGAAGGCCGCTAAGCCCGGCGAGCCCAGCTGGCCGAGCCCCTGGGGCGAGGGCCGTCCCGGTTGGCACACCGAGTGCGCCGCCATGGTGCATCGCTACCTGGGCACTCCGATCGACATCCACGGCGGCGGCTCCGACCTTGCCTTCCCGCATCACGAGAACGAGTGCGCCCAGGCCACCTGCGCCTGGCACCAGGGCTTCTCCAACACTTGGATGCACACGGGCATGCTGCTGGTAGATGGCGAGAAGATGTCCAAGTCGCTCGGCAACTTCTTTACGCTGGCCGAGGTTCTCGAGCAGCACTCCGCTGCCGCCCTGCGCCTGCTGATGCTGCAGACGAGCTATCGCTCGCCGCTCGACTTTTCTTGGGAGCGCCTGGAGGGTGCCGAGAACTCGCTCACGCGTATCGCCGGTACGGTCGAGAACCTGCGCTGGGCCGCGAACCATGCGACGGCCGATGCCGATGCGGCTGCCGCCGAGGCGTTTGCCGCCAAGGCCGCCGAGACCCGTGCCACCTTTAAGGAGTGCATGGACGACGACTTTAACACCGCCGGTGCCATGGGTGCTGTCTTTGGCTTTGTGACCGAGTGCAACCAGTACCTGGAGCAGGCGGGCGATGCTGCCGACAAGGCCGCTGCGCTTGCTGCCGCCGATACGCTGGTTGAGTTGCTCGACACATTTGGCGTTGAGCTTCCCGAGCCCAAGGTCGAGCTGCCGCTGGGTCTGCTGGGCGTTGCCGCCGGTCTGGTCGCCTACACGGGCGACGACGTGGACGAGGCCGCTGCCAAGATTCTCGAGGCCCGCGCCGAGGCCCGTGCCGCCAAGAACTGGGATCTGGCAGATGCCATCCGCGATCAGCTCAAGGACCTGGGCCTGACGATTGAGGACACTGCCGCGGGCACTCGTATTAAGACTCTCTAATCCCTGCGTGTTTCCCAAGCGCCCGACCGCCCGAGCCACGGCACCTTGCCTTTCAATCGTCGGGCATGACCTCAAGGTCTATGCCCTCCTCTTTCAAGGCAATCTGCCGCACCTCGGGCGGTCGGTCTATTTGTTTCGTTTGATAGTCGTATTTAGGAGGTCGTTTTATGGCCGACAATCGCAAGCGTGCACCGCGTGGAGGCAAGCAGACTGCTTCTGGCTCGCGTCCGATTCGCCGCAACGACCGCGCTGCCACTCCCAAGGGCCAGCGCGAGCGATCACAGGCTGTTCGCCCGCAGCGCGAGCGTAGCCGCGATAACGTCCAGGTTCCCAAGGGCGAGTTTATCGAAGGTCGCCGTGCCGCCGCCGAGGCGCTGCGTACTGGCTTTCCCGTCAAGTGCGCGCTCATCGCCGAGGGCGGGGAGCGCGATGCCGCCCTGTCTCGTCTGGTCGATGACCTCAACGCCGCGGGCGTCCGCATTAAGTATGTGCCGCGCGCGCAGCTCGATGCGCTGTCGAGCCATGGCGCTCACCAGGGCATCGCGCTCGAGGTGGGTAATTTCCCCTATGCCGATGTCGCCGATATCCTCGATCGCGCGGGTGACGGACCGGCGCTCGTCGTCGTGCTCGACCATGTGACCGACGATGGCAACTTTGGTGCGATCGTGCGCTCCGCCGAGGTCGTGGGCGCGGCCGGCGTCATCATCGCCAACAAGCGCGCCGCCGGCGTGACCGTGGGCAGCTACAAGACTTCAGCCGGCGCCGTCATGCATCTGCCTATCGCGCAGGTGCCCAACATCGCCCGTGCGCTCGACGATCTTAAGGCCGCTGGCTTTTGGGTGGGCGGTGCCTCCGAGCACGCCGAAGGCAGTTGCTGGGATGCTCCCTTCGAGGGCCGCGTGGCGCTCGTCATGGGCTCCGAGGGCGACGGCATCTCGCGCCTGGTGCTCGAGAAATGCGACTTTTTGACCAAGCTTCCCCAGCGCGGCATGACCGAGAGCCTCAATGTTGCCCAGGCAACGACGGCGCTGTGCTTTGAGTGGCTGCGCCGCAACGCCGGCGAGCTCATGGGGGAGGAGTAGCGCATGTCCAAGAAGAACCGCGCCAAGTCCAAGGCCAAGCGCTTTGGCGAAGGCTCGGCCAAGCCGATTGTCTCGGCCGCGACCTACGGTGTGGGCGGCAATGCGTTTGCGCAGGCTATCGCCGATCCAGTCTCGACGGTGCACTCCAATAAGCCCGAGCTGTTGGTGGTTGACGGCTACAACGTGATCCACTGTACGCCGCGCTACGAAAAGCTCGTGTACGACCATTCCGACGATCCGTATTCCAGCGACGTCCACGATATGGCGCGCACGGCGCTCATTAATGACGTAGCTGCGTTTGCCCAGGGCCGTTACGAGGCCGTGATCGTGTTTGACGGTGCGGGTAATATCTCCAGCGAGCGCCCCAACCTGCCAGCTCGCGGCGTGCGCATTGAGTTTTCGCCGACGGGCGTCTCTGCCGATACCGTGGTGCAGAAGCTCTGCATCGAGGCACGTGAGGAGGGCCGCGCGTGCTCCGTGGTATCGAGTGACGGCACAATTCAAGCCGTCGTCATGGGCAAGGGCGTTACGCGCATCTCGAGCCGCATGCTGGTGGACGAGATCAATCAGATCGATAACGACGTTCACGAGGCAGAGGAAGCTCCGCAGATCAAGATGACTCTGGGCAGTCGCCTGAGCCCCGATGCCCTGGCCAAGCTCAAGGCCCTGCGCGGACGGTAGGGGATTATCCATAGAGACCCGTTTCCCAATTGGCCGGCCCGTTGATTTGTAACCAATGGACTGTGGGTTGCCGTCGCCAAAACGAATAGTTTTTGGTTTTGGCGAACGGATTAAACTATTCGTTCTGGCGAATAGTTTTGAGATGTGGTCGGGTGAAGGGCCTGTTGCGCCTCGTCCGCAATTCCTTTATTCTTAACAGGCTTCGCGCGAAAGCGCCAAGTGTGCCAGTGTGGCGCAACGGTAGCGCAACTGATTTGTAATCAGTGGGTTGCAGGTTCGATTCCTGTCACTGGCTCCATGAGAGTTTCGGGCTCTGTCTCTATATGGGACAGGGCCCGTTTCTATTTATGTTGACATGTCAGCGAGTTTGACTTCCACCAGGCTTCAGGTTTGTCTTGATCTGTAACACGGGCGGGCTGAAAACCCTCCTTATAGTTACAGATCGAGACAATGCCAAGGGATGGTCGATAACATCTCGATCTATAACACGAAGAGGCTGAAAGCCGTTCTTGCTGTTATAGATTTAGATAAACAGACAAGCCGCCAGGGAAACATCTCGATCTGTAACAGATAGAGGAGGAATAACCCTCTTACTGTTACAGATCGAGACAGAAGCCAGGGCGAGGTTGGTCATCGTCATCGAGCGAGGATTTTCGGACACACGAGAGTGGAAAATCTCCCGCCTGGAGAATGAGCGTGGATAATCTGCCACTTTGGGCCCAGTGGCACGTCAAAAGTGGGAGATTATCCACGCTCGATTTCAAACGGGAGAAAATCCACGCTCGGTCGAGCCAGGGAAGCCCGATCTCGACCAATATATAGGTGCAAATGGGTCGTTATCGAAGTAATATTCTGCAGGCTTACTCTACTACGCCAAAGTGTTCCCTCGGGAAATGTCACCAGTGCAGCAAAATCCACCGCTCTTCATATTCAAACTCAACAAAAGCGCAGGTCAAAGGTATATAGATACGCCCGGTACCGTGTATATAGAGGTTTTCGTTGACAGGCCCCAAGGTCACATCGTATTATCTTTTTCGTTCGCGGGGGCGGCGGTCCAAAAGACCAAAGGACCTGCGGATACTTGAACGATTGGGAGTTTGCCCGAGTGGTTAATGGGGACGGGCTGTAAACCCGTTGGCTCTGCCTACATAGGTTCGAATCCTATAGCTCCCACCCGTCAAGTGCCTGTATAGCTCAGTCGGTAGAGCACTTCGTTGGTAACGAAGAGGTCACCAGTTCAAGTCTGGTTGCAGGCTCCATCCGGCGGTGTAGCTCAGTTGGTTAGAGCACACGGTTCATACCCGTGGCGTCACTGGTTCGAATCCAGTCACCGCTACCATAGGTAACACGGTGGCTTCTCAATAGTATGTTGAGAGGCCACTATGGTATAAAGGCAAAGTCCCGTCCGGGGACGACCTGTTTAGAGGAGGGCTTTATGGCCAAAGAGAAGTTTGAGCGCACTAAGCCGCATGTTAACATCGGCACCATTGGTCACGTCGACCACGGCAAGACCACGCTGACCGCCGCCATCACCAAGGTTCTCTCTGAGACCGAGGGCTGCAAGGCTGACTTCACTGCGTTCGAGAACATCGACAAGGCTCCCGAGGAGCGCGAGCGCGGCATTACGATCTCCGTCTCCCACGTCGAGTACGAGACTGCTGCCCGTCACTACGCTCACGTTGACTGCCCGGGCCACGCTGACTACGTCAAGAACATGATCTCCGGCGCTGCTCAGATGGACGGCGCTATCCTGGTCATCGCCGCTACCGACGGCCCCATGGCTCAGACTCGCGAGCACATCCTGCTCGCCCGTCAGGTCGGCGTTCCCTACATCGTCGTCTTCCTGAACAAGTGCGACATGGTCGACGATGACGAGCTCATCGACCTCGTCGAGATGGAGACCCGTGAGCTCCTCTCCGAGTACGATTTCCCCGGCGACGATATCCCCGTCATCCGTGGTTCCGCTCTGGGCGCTCTCGAGGGCGACGCCAAGTGGATGGACGCCATTCGCGAGCTCATGAAGGCCGTCGACGAGTACATCCCGACGCCTGCTCGTAACAACGACCTCCCGTTCCTGATGGCCGTTGAGGACGTTATGACCATCTCCGGCCGTGGTACCGTTGCTACCGGCCGTGTTGAGCGCGGTGAGCTCAAGCTCAACGAGCCCGTCGAGATCGTCGGCATCAAGGATACCCAGAACACCGTCGTTACCGGTATCGAGATGTTCCGTAAGTCCATGGACTTCTGCGAGGCTGGCGACAACGTCGGTCTGCTTCTCCGCGGCATCAAGCGTGAGGACATCGAGCGCGGCCAGGTTCTCTGCAAGCCCGGTTCGGTTACCCCGCACACCAAGTTCACCGGCGAGATCTACGTTCTGACCAAGGAGGAGGGCGGCCGTCACACCCCGTTCTTCGATGGTTATCGTCCTCAGTTCTACTTCCGTACCACCGACGTTACCGGTACGGTCAAGCTCCCCGAGGGCACCGAGATGGCTATGCCTGGTGACCACATCACCATCGAGGGCGACCTCATTCACCCGATCGCCATGGAGGAGGGCCTGCGCTTCGCTATCCGCGAGGGTGGCCACACCGTCGGTTCGGGCATCGTCTCCACGATCATTGAGTAAATTAGCTCTTTGATATAGCTGACTTAGAGAGAACCCGGCACTTATAGGGTGCCGGGTTCTTTTCTACGCGGGGCTTGTTCCCTGACGATTGCGATTCGCTCGCTCTTAAGCCGAGCGTGAGGGATCGATTAGATCTCGCTGGCTTCATTGATGTGTTCCAAATATGAATGGATCCAGCGAGAACCAATTGATTCGAGGTTTTCATTGACAGCACTTACGTAGAGCTGATAAAGTACCAACTCGTGCCCGTACGGGGCGGAAATGAAAGGTTCAGGATAAATGCGTACTCTAGTTACTCTTGCGTGCACTGAGTGCAAGCGCCGCAACTATACGACCACCAAGAACAAGTCGACCATGCCTGATCGTATGGAGATCAAGAAGTATTGCCCCTGGTGCCGTCACCACACGCTGCACAAAGAGACTCGCTAGTCTCTAGTCACATACGCCAGTAGTTCAATTGGTAGAGCATCGGTCTCCAAAACCGAGTGTTGAGGGTTCGAGTCCTTCCTGGCGTGCCAGTCATTATTCCGTAAGCTCCCACTTGGGGGCTTACGGTTTACTCATGTATAAGCGCATTGCGCGGAGGTAACCCAAATGGCCAACAAGAAGAACAAGAAGAAGGCTCAGCAGCCGGCACCTGCCAACAAAGCTGCCGCCAACTCCAAGGTTGAGGCCAAGAAGGCCGTTGCCAAGAAGAACGAGAAGGCTGCGAAGTCCAAGAAGAACGAGAAGCCTGGTTTCTTCGCCCGCACCAAGAAGTATTTCGCTTCGGTCAAGTCCGAGATGAAGCGTGTCACGTGGCCCGATAAGAAGGAGCTCGTGAACTACTCGGTTGTCGTTTGCGCTTCTCTGATCGTCGTCGGCGTCGTCATCGCTCTGCTCGATGCTGGCTTTGGCGAGGCTCTTGCTCTGTTCTCTGGATTGAGGGGCTAAACCATGTCTAAGCGTTGGTACGTCGTTCACACTTACTCTGGATACGAGAACCGCGTTAAGTCCGATCTCGAGCATCGCATCGAGACTATGGGCATGCAGGACCGTATCTTTGATATCGAGATTCCTATGGAGCGCGTCACCGAGATTAAAGAGGGTGGCAAGCGTGAGACCAAGGATTCCAAGATCTTCCCGGGTTATGTCCTGGTCCGCATGGAGATGGATGACGATGCTTGGACGTGTGTTCGTAACACGCCTGGCGTCACCGGTTTCCTAGGCGGCAACGGCAAGCCCGCTCCGCTTTCCCGCGACGAGTACAACAAGATGACTCGTCGTCCCGGTAAGGGCGATTCGCCCAAGCGCACCTCGGTTGATATTGAGGTCGGTACGTCCGTCCGCGTCACCGATGGCCCGCTTACCGACTTTGATGGCAAGGTCTCCGAGGTTAACACCGAGGCTGGCAAGCTCAAGGTCACGCTGATGATCTTTGGCCGCGAGACGCCGGTCGAGCTCGACTTTAACCAGGTCGCTGTCATCGCTTAAGTTTTCGTCCGTTCGCGCGAGCGTGCTTCTTCTGTGACTGCTCATCTCAGGAGTGCTTCTAACACGTGCGTGCTTACGATATAGCAAGTACTTCACACTCGTGATTCGAAAGGAATGACCATGGCTGAGAAGAAGGTTGCCAACGTCATTAAGCTCCAGATTCCTGCTGGTGCAGCAAACCCCGCTCCTCCCGTCGGCCCCGCCCTGGGCGCTGCTGGCGTGAACATCATGCAGTTCTGCCAGGCCTTTAACGCCGAGACGCAGGACAAGAAGGGCGACATCATCCCCGTTGAGATCTCTGTCTACGAGGATAAGTCCTTCTCCTTCATCACCAAGACCCCGCCGGCGGCTCACCTCATCAAGAAGGAGCTGAACCTCAAGTCTGGTTCCGCTAAGCCCCAGGCCGACAAGGTTGGTCAGCTCTCCCAGGAGCAGCTCACCAAGATCGCCGAGATCAAGATGCCGGACCTCAATGCCAACGACATTGACGCCGCCAAGAAGATCATCGCCGGTACCGCCCGTTCCATGGGCGTCACCATCGCTGAGTAGCGATTTCTTATGGTAACGACGGGTGCTCCGACCGGGGCGCCCGTTAAATGTGTGCAATAGGGCACACGATACGATGTGGGAGGGCTCACGCCCGTTTAACCACAGGAGGTAATGCACATGGCTAAGCATGGTAAGAGCTATAACGCCGCTGCCGAGAAGATCGACCGCGCCACGCTCTACACCCCCCTTCAGGCTGCCAAGCTCATCAAGGAGCTCGACACCGCCAAGTTCGACGAGACCGTCGAGGCCCACTTCCGTCTGGGCATCGATACTCGTAAGGCTGACCAGAACATCCGTGGTTCCATCTCCCTGCCCCACGGCACCGGCAAGACCGTTCGTGTTGCCGTCTTCGCCGAGGGCGAGAAGGCCCGCGAGGCCGAGGCTGCCGGCGCCGACATCATCGGTTCCGACGATCTCGTCGCCCAGATCCAGAAGGGCGAGATCAACTTCGACGCCGCTATCGCTACGCCGAACATGATGGCCAAGGTTGGCCGCATCGGTAAGATCCTTGGTCCCCGTGGCCTCATGCCGAACCCTAAGCTCGGTACCGTGACCATGGACGTCGCCAAGATGGTCTCCGAGCTCAAGGCCGGCCGCGTTGAGTATCGTGCCGACCGCTACGGCATCTGCCACGTGCCCCTGGGCAAGAAGTCCTTCTCTGAGCAGCAGCTCGTCGAGAACTACGCTGCCCTGTACACCGAGATCCTGCGCGTCAAGCCCTCTTCTGCTAAGGGCAAGTATGTCAAGTCCATCTCCGTGTCTTCCACCATGGGCCCTGGCGTCAAGGTCGATCCCGCTGTCCAGCGTGACTTCCTGGCTGAGTAACTGCTAGTTACTGCCTGAGCAAAGCAAGCATTGCTAAAGAAACCCGGTTCCGCCTCGTGTGGGACCGGGTTTCTTGCTATCGCGTGCCAAAACCACCTCAAAGGGGACAGCGTCCCCTTTGAGGTGGTTACCAGGGTGTTCTGGCTGTTGAGGACTCAATGGCCTCGTGGCGCTTGAGCTCGCGGCGCATGGTTTGCGAATTGAGCCAGGCTGCCTGCCAGCCACGGATGGGGTAGCGCGTCTGGTCGAGCTCAAACTGCGTATAGCCGCAGGCGTTGATGATCGTCGTTCCACACACATGCTGCCGCTCGCGCTGAAAATCGTAACCGTAGCTTTGGTGTACATGCCCATGCACCATGTAGTCGGCCCCCCAGGACTCAAGCGCCGTGTTAAAGCACTCAAACCCTCGATGCGGTAGATCGTCCAGATCACCCATACCGGCGGCGGGCGCATGGGTAAGCAGAATGTCGCACCCGCCGACCATCCTAACCTTACGCGACAGCTTACGCATGCGCTTGGACATCTCGCGTTCGGTGTACATGTTGGCGCCGTCGCGATAACGCATGGACCCGCCAAGGCCCGCAATGCGAATCCCTCGGTACGTGTACACGCTGTCTTCTACGCAGATGCATCCGCCCGGTGCATGACGTGCGTAGCGGTCATCGTGATTGCCACGCACGTAGATGAGCGGTTTGTTGATGACCGTAACCAAAAACTCAAGATAGTCCGGGTCCAGATCGCCGGCGGACAAAATCAGGTCGACTCCCTCAAAGCGTTCCTTGCGAAAGCACTCCCAAAGGCATCGTTCTTCGGTATCGGCTATGGCAAGGATTTTCATAGGGCGGTAACTCCCGGCTCATCGTCGAGCTGCGGAATGGTGCCTACCACGTTGTCCGCCAGCCAATTCATCTCGACAATCTGCGTGCTCGGCAGCGGAGGGAAGCCTTCGATCTGTACCACGCCGCTCTGGCTGTGGAGCTCGCCGCCAAAGGGGTTGATGGAACCCTCGACAATGCCGTTGCGGAGCAACTGCACGAGTTTGCGCGTCTGGTAGGGTAGGCCCGGAGCGTAACGGATATCGATAACGCCCGAGCTCATGCCGTACCAGTAGTTGACGGCGCGAACCTGGTTGTCGTCACTGGTCTCGTCCCACGTGCCGTGCAGAAGGCTGCGAACGATGAGCTCGTAGTAACGGCCCCAGTTCCATACCGGCATGGCGATGCCGGAAACCTTGCCATCGACCAGGCGGTGGAGTCCGTAGGCCGTGGGGTCTTCGAGCGACTTTGACATGTCAGCGCCGGTCATGACGCTCACGCCTTCGCGGCACATGGCCTCGGTAAGACCGCCGGCGGGCACATCGCCCCAGGTGAGGATAATTTGCGCGCGGGGGTCGAGCAGCGAGGCGCCGATGGCAAAGGCATTGATCTCGCTGAGCGCGCCGGACGCGAAGACCGACGCGTGGTAGCCGATGCGATGGTTGTCCGCCATGCTGGCGGCAAGGGCGCCCAGGAGGAACTTGGCCTCGTACATCTTGCCAAAGTACGAACGAACGCTTTGGTGGGGAAGGCCGATAGAGCAGTTAAGGAACCGAACCTGGGGATACTCAACGGCAGCTCTGAGCGTGTATTCCATCAGGCGGTGCGAGGTCGAGAAGATGACGCTGTCTCCATGTTTGACAGCCGTTTCCACGGCGGCGTAGAACACGTCCGGATCGTGACAGTCCTCGAACGCCTCGGTGCGCACGATACCGTCAAAGTGCTCATCGAGATACTGACGTCCTTGGTCGTGCAGACTGTCCCAGCTCGACGCCGCACAGGGGAACTCATGGATAAAGGCGATACGCAGGGGGTTGGCCGCCGAATAGACAGTCTTGCCCATAAAGAAGTTGAGCACGCCGGAGGTGGACTTGGCGGGCGACTCCTCCTCATCGACGCTCGGCGCTTCGACAAGATCGACCTTGTCCTCGTCATTTTTGCCGGCAATGACCAGCTCGCGCCAAATCTTGCACAGGCGGTTTACGACGATATCCGTCGGCGTATCCAGTAGGCGGTCCTGGTTGTACACATTGAGGTAGACGAGCATGGCGTCGGCGGGCGTAATGTCCAGGTGGTCGCCGCCTGCGCGAAGGTAGGCGCGCTTAAAGAGCAGGAAGGTGTGGCGCAGGTAGTCGACCTTTTTCTGCGGCCATTTTTCGATAAGGTTCTGACCGAGCATCTTGGCGAGCGTCTCGTAGCTTCCCTCACGCGAGAACTCGATCTCGTATAGGGGGCAGACGCGCCAAAACGCGCAGAATTCACCGTACAGGCGGCTTTCGACGGAATCCCATGTGCCGGGGTAGAGACGGGTGACCCTGGCCGAAACCGTTGGAGCGTCCAGGAATTTGAGGACACTGACGCGTTTGTTGCCTTCCTGGACATAGAACCGATGCATGAACTCGGTGACGATGATGGGGTCGCGATAGCCCTCGGTTACCTGGATGTCGTAGAGGTTGGACCACTTGCG
>CABUTH010000007.1 GCA_902494465.1 uncultured Collinsella sp. | reverse complement strand
CTCGGTGTCGTTGGCGGCGTTAGCCTCAAGCCGATCTTCCTTCAGCTCAATCAGGGCATCGATAAGCCCCTTGTCGGCGGGCATCCATTCCACCGTGGCAAGCGAGGCGCGCGGAATCCAGCGGATATCGAGCTGGCGGTCGTGCTTCTGAGGCTCATCGGATTCATCGGCGAGCGAGCAGTAGTAACACTCCATGGAGAGATGAAAGTCGGGGTAGTCGTACTCAACGGTATAGAAATCGCGCAGGTTGGTGACTTTTACCTGCAGTTCTTCCATGAGCTCGCGGCGTACAGCGTCCTCGGGCGACTCGCCGCGCATGAGCTTGCCACCGGGAAACTCCCAAAGTCCCTGCATGTCGCCATAGCCGCGCTGCACGGCAAGCAGCTCGTCAGATTCTTCCTTGCGAATGATCCCAGCGGCAACATGAACAGTCTTCAACAGGAGTCCTCTCTCAACATCAACACGTGGCAGGGTAGCTACCCCTACCTTACACAACGGTAAGGCAAGCGTAAGCCATATCGATGGTAGCCGACTCGTCTTCTTGCGACTATAGATGCCGTAGACTAATCGCAAGAAAGGACTCGGTATGCAAACCACGCACATGGCGACCCCGGTACTGGAGGTCGCGCATCTCGAAAAGGTATATGGAGCGCTGGGCAACGTGACCCGCGCGCTCAACGACGTCAGTTTTACCGTCAACCGCGGCGAATTTGTTGGCATCATGGGCGCTTCGGGCTCGGGCAAGTCGACGTTGCTCAACTGCGTGTCGACCATCGATAGCGCCACGAGCGGCACCATCCACATCAACGGCCAGGACGTGACGCGTATGAAGCAGGCTAAGCTTTCACAGTTCCGCCGCGAGGAGCTCGGCTTTATCTTCCAGGACTCCAACCTGCTCGATACGCTCACGGCACGCGAGAACATCGCCCTGCCGCTCACCATCGCCCGCACAAACTCGGCAGAGATCTCGACCCGCGTGCAGGATGTGGCAGCGCGCCTCTCCATCAGTCAGGTGCTCGACAAGTATCCCTACCAGATGTCCGGCGGTCAGCAGCAGCGCGTTGCCGCGGCTCGCGCACTCGTCACTGACCCCACCATGATCATGGCCGACGAGCCCACCGGCGCCCTCGATTCCAAGAGCGCCCGCCTGCTGCTCGAGAGCCTGGAGGCCCTCAATCGCCGCCTGCGCGCCACCGTGCTCATGGTCACGCATGACAGCTTTGCTGCCAGCTACACGAGCCGTGTGCTGTTTATTCGCGATGGCAAGATCTTCACCGAGCTGCGCCGCGGCGACACCGACCGCCGAGAGTTCTTCGACCGCATTATGGAGGTCGTTGCCATGATGGGCGGTGAAGGCTCCGATGCTCTGTAAACTCGCTTGGGGCAACGTCCGCCGTGCCGGCCGCGACTACCTCGTCTACCTTTTGACGCTCACCCTGGGCGTCACGGTCTTCTATGCCTTTAACACTATCTCGATGCAGGTCGACATCGCCGGAATTGATGAAGAGGGCTTGGCGCAGGTTATGGGCAGCATGCTCGGCGACCTGACGTACTTTTTGGCCGGTGTCATGGCTTTTTTGATGGTGTACGCCAATAACTTCATCATGAAACGCCGAAAAAAGGAGTTTGGCCTGTACCAGGTGCTCGGCATGGGGCGCGGGCGCGTCGCCACGATCATGGCGCTCGAGACCGTGATAGTGTCGGTCGTGGCCTTTGTCGCCGGCATTGTGCTGGGTGTGGGACTCTCCCAGCTCATGACGTTCTTTACGGCCTCGCTCTTTAAGACACAGATCGCCAATTTCCACTTCTTTTTCTCGATGCATGCGTTCAATCTGACCCTTGCCTGCATGCTCGTAATGTTTGTGCTCACGCTACTGCTGAACCTCCGCGCCGTGCGTCGTACCAAACTCATCGAGCTTATGGGTGCCGAGCGTCGAAACGAGAGCATCAAGACACGCAACCCCTGGATCGCGATTGCCATCTTTGCCGTGGGTGCGGTGCTTGTGGGCGTGGCCTATTACCGTCTGCTACGTGATGGGTTCCCGCTAACCGCGACGGACAGCAAGCTGCAAGAGGCCATGAACCAGTTTGGTATTACGACCGCTATGGTTACCGTGGGCACCTTTGCCCTGTTCTGGGGACTCTCGGGCATGCTCATCAAGCTGCTGCAGAGCCTGCGCGGCGTGTATTGGCGCGGCCTCAACATGTTTACCGTGCGCCAGCTTGCGGCCAAGGTCAACACGGTGTGCTTTTCGATGGGCGTCATCGCGATGCTCCTGTTTTTGGCCATGACCTCGGTGACGTGCGGTATGTCGATTGCCAACGTGATGAACGAAAACCTGGAGCGCTATAACCCTGTTGATGTGTCTCAGACGTATGTCTATTACACGCCCGATACGCTCGACTACTACAAAGGGTACAAAGGGTATGTCAATCCGTCTGAGGCCGATCGCATGGTGCTGGCCGATACAACGGTCGATTTGTACCCTGCATGGCACGGCAAGGGCAAGTCGGCGGGCAACAACGACGAGACCGGCAAGAAGGTCAATATCGCCGATGTTGCCGGTGAGCATGTGCAGATCGATTCGTATCTGAGTTACCCGTTTGGCGGTTCGGATCCTTCGGTGACCCCAAGTGAGATGTGCAAGATCATGGGCGAAAAGCTTCCCAAGGCCTTCGGGGGTAGCAATGCCGATACGATGGGTCTGTTTGTGACGCCGGCGAGCCAGTACAACAAACTGCGTCAGATGATGGGCGAGGAGCCGGTGCACATCGGTCACGACCAGTATCTGCTCACATGTGATATGGGCGGCGAGCTGGTCGACCTGTACACCAAGTATATGGCTGGCGGCCATGCCCTTACCTTGGGCGGGCATACGCTCAAGCCCGCAACCGATAAGTCGGACGAAGATACGGCGGCCATCGCCAACTCGGCGATGGGCAGCAATCCGGGTACCGTCGTCGTTGCCGACGAGCTGTTGTCCCAGCTTAATCTGCAGCCGTATTCCAGTAGCCTGCTCGTTAACTACAAACAGGGGATGGATACGACCGAGGCAGACGAGAGCATTAAACACACTCTGCTCGACAATCTGCTCGTTGACGGCAAGGAGCCGGGGTCGTGGGGAATCTTTATCACACGCTCCGAGATGTACACGCAAGCAGCGCAAATGAACGGTCTTATTAGCTACCTAGCCATCTACATCGGCTTTGTATTGGTCGTTGCATGCGCGGCGATTCTGTCGATCCAGCAGCTCTCCAACGTGGCCGACGGCAGCCGCAGCTATCGTGTGCTGGCACAGATCGGCTGCGACGACCGCCAGATCCGCCATTCGGTGATGGCGCAGCAAGCGGTATTCTTCCTGTTCCCGCTGGCAGTGGGCCTGGCGCACTCCTTTGTGGCACTTAAGGTGATCATCGAGCTGGTGAGCATATTCGGAAATATGAGCATCGGTGGCACCGTGGGCCTCACCTGTGCAATCTTCCTGGCAGCCTACGGCGGCTACTTCCTGGTGACCTACCTCATGAGCACCGGCATGGTGCGAGCCGCCATCGCCACCCGCTATAGCGAATAACAAACGGGCAAAATCGTCGCAAAATCAGAGGCATATGACCGCCGCGAAGGGACTGGGGCCCTCTCGCGGCGGTTATTTTGCCTATCTGGTGCGTTTCGGATGCAAGTGAGTAGACTTTTTTGAACTTGCCGAGCACATCGCGACAAATGATCTATAAAACTGCAGGTCAGAGCTGTGGCGTGTTTAGGGTGTGCTTGGCCTCCTGCAAAAAGCCTACTCACTTGGTTTTTCTGCTAAAAGACCGCCACGAGGGAAGGCAACTCCCTTACGGCGGTTGGCGTTTGCCCAGATAAAACCTGCCAAAATAAACCTGTCCCTTTTTAGCAGGTTATCGCTTCCAAAAGTGGAGGATCAGCGTGGTGCCTTTTGGTGGAGGGGGGATATTGATTAATTCGGGTAACAGTTTTTTTAACGCCGGGAACGATGTTAAAATAACCAAAATGCTATCTAGGAGCTTTGATTTTATGGCAACCGAGGCAGCTACCCTGCAAAGCGTGACGCGCTCGTTCCTCTGGCATTCAATTATGTTGTTTATAGGGGCGGCTGGTCTGTATTGTGTGGCGCCAAGTATTTATACGGGCCTTTCTGGCACCGTTCTTATCGGTCTGCATCTGCTTTCGGGCTTCTGTGTGGGCCTCATCTCTCGCCCTGTGAGACAGGGTATTTCCAAAAGGCTTTTTGGACTTATGCTCGTAGACATTGCACTTCTTGTGATGTACACGATATCTCTTAATGTCTTTCATCAATTTCATGTTGTGGTTTCGGCGTTCGCGTTCATTTTGTTGTTACTAGCCCCCTTGCTTGTCGCTTGCTGTTCTTGGGCGCTTGGCGGTGAATTCGCAAACATACGTGCGGGATTAAAGGGGAAACATGTGGCCGATGGCTCTGCTCTCCACGGGTATCCTGAGCTCGCACTTTACAGCCCCGTTGTGCTCTTGATTGCTTTGCTTGTTGGCCTTCAGTTTCTTCTCGTCCCGTTGATGGACTCCATCGGTTCTTTCCTTTCCGTTAACGCCGAGATGGGGGTTGCTGCCTTGCTCGTCGAACCTCTTGCGTTTGGTAATGCCGCCGTTATTCTCGATACGGATTGTTTGTTTTCGCGCAATATAAACATCGGAGCTGTGCTCCTGAGCTTTGGTGGGCATCAAGAGATCGTATTGCTTCTGGTTACCGTTTTGGGCAGTATCCTTGCCAGGGCCATAACGCGATTTTTCCCTGACTTAACGAGCGCTTTTTCTGCGGCCGCCAAATTAGGAGGAAAACACTCTGCAGTTGCCGATATCCCTACGGCTTCGGGTTTTTCTCAAAGGGAGTCCGCGGTTTTCTCTATGAGGATAGAGGGAAAAACGTACGAGGAGATTGCTTCTGCCTTGGACATTTCCCCGTCTACTGCCCGTACCTATTTGTCGCGGGCCTTGACTAAAACCGGATATAAAAGCATTTCAGAGGCGACGGCTGGACTTCTCTTGTCAAAGGATGCGTGGCATCTTGACGCAACAAAAGGCCATGATCACCGTTCAGAATCGCTGGGGTCCTCATCGTTCAATCAGAACTGCAGGATAGTCTTCGTCTGCTTCCTGTTTATGTATGCGTCTGGAATGGGCATCGAGGAAATCCTCGTATGCTTCGGCTTTGAGCATGATGCGATAATCCTATCGATAGCTATAGTGCTTGTGGCCCTGTGTTGCCGTGCGGCTATACGGTGGATGTCTGAAATGCACTTGTGCCTTTCGCCTGAACTCACCCTTTCTTCGGTGTCTGTGGGTGCTGGAGCAGCGTTCTGGGTTCACGATGTGGTAAGTCGACTGTACATTTTCTTTGAGTCCGTTGGGAGCGGTGAGGCCGTTGGCGGCCTTATGCCTGCCTTACGCGTGACTGCGTTCCTTGTCGTACTTATCCTTATGGCTAATTCGCTGCTATTCTTGCGTTCGAAAGATACGGTTCGGGTGGGTGATCGACGCGATACCGTGCGTGAGGCCTTCTTGAGGCTTGGTTTCACGCCGCTTTATGCCGATATCATGACATGCGTTTTTGATGGCAATAGAACCACCGAGATTTGCGCGCATCTTAACGTTGCTCGGGGAACCGTCAAAGAGGCCAAGAGCAAGAGCTATGCCTTGCTTGGAGTTCACTCGGAGCGTGAACTTAGAGATAGGGTTTTTAGTCTTATGGCAGATGTTATAGAAAATAGCAGGTAGAAGCCTGTAGACAAATAAGATTGTAAATCCATCCTACACGTCTACAGACAGTTCTGACGATGAAGGCGATACTTCCGGACAACGGGTCCGACGACTCGTGTGTTGCGAACCGGAGGTGCTTGCTGTGAAGACCTGTGATTGCCTCACATATGTACGGCTTAATTTAGAAGTTCTTGCGCGCAACCGGGGAATTATGTTGCTGACGGCGCTGCTCGCGCTCGTATTCTGCATCCCGGTATTTCTATCCGTTCCAACGGGAGCAGATTATCTATATGGTAGAGCTTCCATCGAAGACCAGAGAGCCCTTTTGGTCTCTCAAGTCTCTGACGGCGTTTATGACACTGCCCCACAGGAGCTCAACAGCATCATTGCCGACGAAAGGGCGTGCCTTGATCGGGCGCTTGAAAGCAAGGCGGACTCCAGAGAGTATTACGATGCGATTGCCGATTACGACAATCTATTGCTCAAGGAATACCGACTCGGTTATTTGAATGGTGTTGATTCGGAGTTATCGCTTGAAGCCCAAGAACGTCTTCCCCGAGCCATATCGATGCTGGCCCATCCGGAATCGTACGACTCAACAACAAAAATGCCCGGGATGATTCTTCTCGCATATTATTGCGGCGCTGTTCCTGCAATAGCGTGGCTTTTGGTCCCGGTCCTCGTCCTCTATATGTCGCTTGAGGGGGATGGAAAGCGGTTCTACGATCGAGCGTTGTTGTCAAAGTTAGAGATGAATGCATGCCGCGTTCTCGTCTCTGGTATTGCATCGATGCTGGTTTTGGTTCTGGCGTTGGCTCCCTGTTTTGTATTGGCAACGGTGTTTAACGGTGTAGGTCAGACAGAGTACCCAGTCGTATTCATTCAGTATGGTGACGTAGTCGAAAGAACTGTGTTAGTTCAGCTAGGGCTATTTGCCGTCTTTGAAGCTGTGCTGTCGATGATGTTTGCTTGCTTGGGCGTGTGCGTGTACGCCGGAAGCAGAAACAGGGCCATTTCGTCCATGGTGATCGCTCTTGTGGGGGGCATAAGCCAGCTTCCGTTTTATGCGAGCAAAGATGCTCCATGGCATGCGTTGCTGCCGTATATGGTGTCGAGCTATTCTGCCTCTTCGTTTGCGCTCGGCGGCGCATCTTACGCCAATGGAGCGGAGGTATCTCTCGTTCCTGAAGCCAGTGCATCGCACTGCCTCTTTGCCGTGATGGGCGCGTTTGCTGTTTGCGCGTTGGGGGTCATTTCGTTTTCGTGTCTAAAAAGCAAGAATCGCTGGGCCTGGAACCATATTCGCCCGGATAGTTTGGGCGAGAAAAGCTTGCTCTCTCTGTCGCTGGATGCGTTGACGGTTGGAAAAAACCAGCTGGTAAAGGGATTGCAGTTTGATATGCCCGCTGGCCAGATATGGGGTCTTGTCGCGCCAAATGGACATGGCAAGACTACGCTACTGAATACTCTTTGGGGAGATGCTGGGCCATCAGTGCGCGTGTCAGGTTCTCTCTGTTTTCATGCAAAAGTATGCGTCGACCGTGAGGAAATGAGAAAGGTATTCTTTTTGGTTCCGAATAGGCCGTCGCTATTGATTCCATACATGACCGTCGCTTTTCATCTCGACCGATGCAGGAGAATTTGGCATTCACCTCGCACTTTGGACCAAGTGCTTGATCGCTTTGACTTGACTGGGTTGAAGAATACGCCCGTATCTAGGCTGTCTGATGGAAATAGACAATTACTTAATGTCGCGATGGCGTATATGTCCTATTGCGAAGTCGTCCTTTTGGATGAGCCCATGAATGCACTTGATGTGAGACACGTTGCGATTGTTTCGAATGCTCTTAGAGATGAAGCGGGTAGAGGAGCACATGTCATTATCTCTTCTCATCTTATCGGAAACCTCGAATCGCTCTGCGATGCCTCCGTATTGCTCACAGGGGATGACTCGCGTGTCGTTACCAGAGAAATGGGAAGTGATTCGAAGTGGATCGGTAATGTATACGCGCAGCTTTTCAAGACGAACGACAGTAAAACTAGGAAAGGAAGATAACCATGAAACGCCATGTAACGAAGAACTTTGTGAAGGCAATGTTCGCATGTTTTATGCTTACCCTGTCGATGGTCACAATTCCCGTTTGTGCGACGGCGAAACCAGATGCAGGTTCTGTCGCGCCTTGTCGTCTTGTGACAGCGGACGTCTTGGACACTTACAAGTCGTTCTCCACTGCGAACCACCCGAGCGAGAATGTTGATTGTTTCGACCAGACATACAAGAGGCTGTCTTTCAAAACTTCGTATTCTCGTACGGGGCAAACGATTCTCTATACGGGTGCAGCGTTAAGCCCACGCGGCAACGGGATGCCCGGGTTTGAGACAAAATATCAGTGCACATATCGTACCTGGTAGACAACTCTAGGATCGGATCTCTCCGAATACCTTTGTGGCGGACTTGTTTAACGCTACCGGTCCTTCGTTTATCTCAATCTGTAACATCTGACTGGCAAAAACGCTTCTACCTGTTACAGATTGAGATTATTCGACGCGCGTTCTGTAACTCGTCTCGATCTGTAACAGTAAGACGGCGATTTGGTCTCCATATGTTACAGATTGAGACGAAAGAAAGCGTGAGCTAGAAAACCGCCGCGAGGGAAAGCAGCTCCCTCGCGGCGGTTGGCGTTTGCCCAGATAAAACCTGCCAAAATAAACCTGTCCCTTTTTGGCAGGTTATCGCTTCCAAAAGTGGAGGATGAGCGTGGTGCGGTTTTGCTGCTCGGTTTTGACCAGGATGTTGTGGATGTGGGTCTTGACGGTGCCCACGGCAAGGAATAGTTCGTCAGCGATCTCTTGGTTCGACTTGCCCAGCACAACCAAGCGCATGACTTCGGTCTCGCGGTTGGAGAGCTTGTAGGCGTTGCGATAGAAAGGCATCTGCTCTTCGATATGCCGGTCAAGATCGCTGACGTTCTTTTCCTCGGGCGCTTCCTGCATGCGGATCGAAAGCACGTGGTAGGAGTAGATGATCAGCAGAATTGCAAAGTAGCACGCAAAGACGTTTTCGCTAAAGTTGCGCTCGGACAGATATAGCTGCAGCCAAGAGGGCGCCAGACTCATGGGGACGACAAGGATGTTGTAGAAATCCTCGGCAACGATGCAACCGACCAGAATGGCGCCGATAATCAGGTGCTTTCGCTGCTTGTTGACACGAGCCTTGAGCTCGACCTGCGTGCTTTTATGCGCCGTCCAAAAGATATACAGTCCCACAAAGACAAGGAATACCTGACGCATCGTGTAGTAGAGCCATTGATGTATGGGGCCGTAGGGGATAGCGACGATAATCAGCAGCTCGCTCAGCAAAAACGTTGCGACGGGGATAACGAACAGCTTTTTTGAATGTTTGTCGAGTAAGTCCATGGCAATGAGCCAAATAAAAGCCTGCGAAGCGGTCGCCACAAGGGTCCGCAATACAGGCATGGTAATTGTGTAATAGTCGCTGGCCGGAAAACTCTGGTTTTGCAGCGTGTATTCAAAAAAGAAGATCTCGGTCATCTCGATGGCATAGCAGATAAATACGCCGCTGCCATAGATAAAGAAGCGTCGACGAGACGAGGCATAGGCGGCAAGCGAAAGCACTGACGTCACAATACAGATTACGAGTATTGCTAGGGTATAGAAGAACATCAGAGTGTTCATCTGTCACCGTCCCATCTCATTTAATCTATGGCCGAACCCTGTATATCCTGTGGGGTATAGACGTCTCGACCCTTCGTTCCATTGCGGATTAGGCGCCGAGATACAGGATAGCCGCATACCGTTCACGGTTCTAGATAGTAAACCCCCTGCAAGCCAGCTACCTGCGGGTTTATATTGGTTTAGAGGGGGTGTAACTCCGTGAACGGTCTTTAATCCCGAATAAACTAGGTAAAAATTGCATACGGGTGAATGATGGTCTTGTCAACACGAGGCGTGATGTTCGAGCGCCTCATAGTAATAGTCGGCAAGACCGACGGAAAGGAAATCGACATGGCACTGCCTAAGGATTTCATCGACACCAACGAGTTCACCAAAGAGCAGATCTTGGCTATCGAGGATCTTGGCCTGGCAATGAAGAAGGCCATCAAGGTTGACGGTTATTATCCGCACCTGCTCCGCAACAAGAGCCTTGGCATGATCTTCCAGCAGGTCTCCACCCGCACCCGTCTTTCCTTCGAGACCGCTATGACCGACCTCGGCGGCCATGCTCAGTTCTATGGCCCTGGCACCATCCAGCTCGGCGGTCACGAGTCCCTGGGCGACACCGCTCGCGTTATGGGCTCCCTGCTCGACATCATGATGGCTCGTGTTGACCGTCACAAGGACGTCGTCGGCCTCGCCGAGGGCTCCGCTGTGCCCGTCATCAACGGCATGTCCGAGTTCAACCATCCCACGCAGGAGATGGGCGACCTCATGACCATGCTCGAGAACCTCCCCGAGGGCAAGAAGATCGAGGACTGCACCCTGGCCTTCATCGGCGACGCCACCCAGGTCTGCGTCTCCCTCATGTTCATCGCCTCCAAGGTCGGCATGAAGTTCGTCCAGTTTGGACCTAAGGGCCACCAGATCCCCGACGGCGGCCTGCACGTCGGCACCGTCGAGGAGCGCGCCGAGTTCGGCAAGCAGATGATGGCCATTGCCGAGGAGAACTGCAAGGTCTCCGGCGGCTCGGTCGTCATCTCCGACGACATCGAGTGCATCAAGGGCGCCGACTTCATCTACACCGACGTGTGGTATGGCCTGTACGACGAGGAGGTCTCGGGCGAGAACTACATGGACGTGTTCTATCCCAAGTATCAGGTCACCATGGACATGATGAACTTCGCCGGCCCCAACTCCAAGTTCATGCACTGCCTGCCGGCCACCCGCAACGAGGAGGTCGTCGACGAGGTCATGGACGATCCCGAGCGCTCCCTGTGCTGGGTCGAGGCCGAGAACCGCAAGCACTCCATCCGTGCTCTCCTTGCCGCCCTGGGCAAGCGCACCCCGCTCAACGACGAGGGTGTCGAGTACTCCGCCAAGGCCGAGCTTCACGCTGCTCTCGAGGCTCTCGAGCAGCTCTAAGCCTCAAGGCTGCTAAAAGCACGTTTGCGGGCGGCGGATGCTCGTCTCCTGTCGCCCGCTCACCGAGGCCCAAGCAATTGCCTTAATACCTTAGGGCCTCGGATCTGTCCAAGACTGAGCGAAGGAGCTCATCATGAGCGACGGAAAGAAAAAGCTTTCCTTCTTGACGGTCATTTCGACCATCATCTGCGTCGTCTTCGTTTGCGAGGCCGCCGCACCTGCTGCCGCCATTGGCAACCAGCAGTTCTTCTGGTGGATCTTCCTGATCCTGACCTTCCTGCTCCCTTACGGCATGGTTGTCGCCGAGCTCGGCACCACCTATGACGGCGAGGGCGGCATTTACGACTGGGTGCGCGATGGCCTGGGCGACAAGTGGGGCGCCCGCATTTCGTACTACTACTGGGTTAACTACCCGCTGTGGATCGCCTCGCTGGCTACCATGTTCCCCGATATTCTGGGCATGGTCTTTGGCGTCGAGTTCAATCTGATCGCCAAGATGGGTATCGATCTTGCTTTTGTGTGGATCGTCTACCTCATGGGCCGCTCCAAGGCGGCTGACTCCGAGTGGGTCCTTAACGGTGGCGCCATCATCAAGGTCGCCGTTGCCGTTATCGTCGGCGCTCTGGGCATTTGGTATGCCATGGAGAACGGTTTTGCGAACGACATGTCCGCTGCCACCTTCCTGCCCGAGCTCACCAACACTAATGCTCTCGGCTACCTGTCCATCATTATCTTTAACTTCATGGGCTTCGAGGTCATCTGCACCATGACCGACGATATGGCCGATCCCGCTCGCGATATTCCCAAGGCTATCATCGTTGGCGGCCTGTCCATCGCCGTGATCTACCTGTTCGCTGGCTTTGGCATCGGCGCTGCTGTGCCGGCCGACTCCATCGATCCCGACTACGGCATGATCGTCGCAGTCCAGACCATGGTGGGCGACTCCATGATCTTTAAGGTCATCTGCATCGCCTTCCTGATCACCCTGTTCGCCAACATGGCCGCTTGGTCCTTCGGCGTTAACTCCGTCGCTCGCTACGCTGCCGAGCACGGCAACATGCCCAAGGTCTTCGCCTCGATGATCTCGGATGACGACATGCCCAACGGCGCCAACCTGGTCAACGCCGTCGTTGCCTCCCTGGTGCTGTGCCTGCAGCTCGTTCCCATCGACGCCATCTCCAACGGTGTCTTCTGGATGCTCTTCGGCACCTCCGTCGTCTTCCTGCTGCTGACCTACATTCCGATGTTCCCGGCGTTCCTCAACCTTCGCAAGAACGACCCCGACCGCGAGCGCATCTTCACGTTCCCGTTTAAGGGCGCCATGATGAAGGTCATGCTGGCCATCCCCTGCATCGAGCTGGTCCTGGCCATCGTCGCAACCCTGGTTCCGTTCTCCGCCGCCGAGATTGGCGACAAGCTCCCGATGATCGTCATCTTCATCGTGCTCGTGCTCATCGGCGAGGTCGTCCGCGTCGTCAGCGCCAAGGGCCGCAAGGAAGAGTACAAGGGTCTGACCCCTGAGCTCGCAGCCCAGCGTCTCGCTGAGGAGGCCGCCGAGGCCGAGGAGAACTAGAGCACCCGGTTCTGGGGCTCCAACCCTCCTCGCGTACCAACGCGCGCTTCGTCGGGCTTGTCGTTCCCGACTCCGGGCACTCTAGCCTCTTCGGAGGCGTGCCCAAGCGACAGGTTTGCTAACCATTCCCCCGGGGTGGGTGTGAGCGATAGCTCCGGTAACCACCGCCCACCCCAATCTCTCTTCCGTATCCTTCGTGCGTTTTGTCTCCGCGCACTTGGTTACGTCGTCGCTTGCCGGTGCGATTCCGTGAAAACCGGCACCGGGCGCCCCGACCTTTGCCGGGGAACGGGCGCCTACCATCTCTTGGTTTTAGGCTGCGGGTAACCCGCCCGCAGCAAGCGATCGTTCGATTTGGAGGAAATCTTATGCGTACGATCACCGAGTCCGAGTCCACCCCCAAGGCCGACGGCTTCTTCATGCCCGCCGAGTTCGCCCCGCAGGATCGCGTGTGGATGGGCTGGCCCCACCGCACCGACACCTGGGCCCACGGCGCCAAGCCGGCCCAGAAGCAGTATGCCGCCATCGCCCGCGCCATCTCCGAGTTCACCCCGGTCTATATGTGCGCCAACCAGGTCGACTACGCCAACTGCAAGGCCGTCTTCGAGAACGACGAGAACGTCACCGTCATCGAGATGACCACCGACGACGCCTGGTTCCGCGACACTGCCGCCACCTACGTCATCAACGGCAAGGGCGAGAAGCGCGCCAACCACTGGCACTTCAACGCCTACGGCGGCCTCGTCGACGGCCTGTACTTCCCGTGGGACAAGGACGAGCAGATCGCCCTCAAGATGGCTGAGCTCTCCGGCTGCCGCCGCTATCGTCCCGATGACATGATCCTCGAGGGCGGCTCCATCACCGTCGACGGCGAGGGCACCCTTGTCGTGACCGACCAGTGCCTGCTTTCCCCGGGCCGCACCTGCTCTGCGGTGCTCGAGGAGGAAGAGGATCCCGAGTCCATCTGGCCCAAGTACCACAAGAAGTTTGAGCCCTGGAGCGAGGAACTCCGCGCCTACATGGACGAGCACCTCAAGGATTACCTGGGTGTCGAGAAGGTCATCTGGGTCAAGGAGGGCATCGACCCCGAGGAGACCAACGGCCACATCGACGACGTCGCCACGTTCATCGCCCCGGGCGTCATGGCCTGCATCTGGACCGACGATCCCGAGTATCCGTTCTACGAGCAGTGCCACGCTGCCTACGAGACCCTCTCCAACGCCGTTGACGCCAAGGGCCGCAAGATGAAGGTCTACAAGCTCTGCATGCCCGTGAACCCGCTGTTCATGGACCAGGCTTCCTGCGACACCATCGACGCCGACGAGAACGCCGAGCCGCGCGTCCCCGACGAGCCGCTGATCGCCTCCTACATGAACTACCTCGTGACCAACCACGGTGTTATCGTCCCGCAGTACGGCGACGAGAACGACCAGCTGGCCGTCGACACGCTCCAGAAGATCTACGACGAGGTCTGGGGCGAGGGCGTCTACAAGTGCGTCGGCGTTCAGTCCGAGCAGGTCGTCTTCGGCGGCGGCAACATCCACTGCATTACGCAGCAGGAGCCGTCCGCGTAATTGTCTGGCTTCCTGAGGCACGGCACCTTCCCGTTCATTCGTCGCTTGCGTACCAAAGTACGCGGCGCTCCTCTTTCACGGGAATCTGCCGCACCTCAGAAACCCAGCCGATCAATCGGACAGTCGGTGAATCGCACCGTGACCATCTCGGGGCATTGATGGTCTGGTCACTTGATGTCTTGGTCGGTTGGGTTTTTCTTTGGGCACTCCGTTGCCTCCACTTCGGAGTGCCCGCCTCTTTGATTGAGTACGCGTCTGATCTGGGATTTATTGCGGGTTAGGCCAATTGTTCGCTTGAATATCCCAGGTCAGACGCGTCTTCAATTGCCGAAAGTTTCCGGTTGCGAGCGCGACCGTTTTGATCGGAGTATCTATGTACCAGCGTATCGTTATCTACACGCGCCTGTTCCGCGAGCGTTGGTCCAACAATTGCATCCTCTCTTCTCTTTGGGATGGCACCTGCACCGGTGACGCGGCCTGCAACCCTACCTTGGGCTGCGCCTTCGGTACAGATGCCATCCTTTTTGCTGTAGGGGGAGCGTGTCGTGGCAGGTAAAAAGTTCTCCCTGTTCGAGGTCATCCTCTCGGTTATCTGCGTTGTCTTTACCATCGAGGCGGCCGCTCCGGCATCTGCCATGGGTAACGTGCAGTTCTTCTGGTGGATCTTCCTCATCATTACGTTTTTGCTTCCCTATGGCCTGGTGGTGGCCGAGCTCGGTACGGCGTTCGATTCCGAGGGCGGCCTATACGATTGGGTTCGCCTGGGCTTGGGCGACCGTTGGGGCGCCCGCTGCTCCTGGTGCTATTGGGTCAACTTTCCACTGTGGGTGGCAAGTATCGCCTGCATGTTTCCCAGTGTCATCAATGCGGTATGGGGCATCGAATTTTCGCTTGGGGTCCGAATTGCCATCGAGCTTGTCTTTGTGTGGGGCGTCACGGTCATGGCAATGCAGCCGGTGGCCGAGGCCGATTGGGTCATGGATGGCGGCGCCGTCATCAAGGTGCTCATTACCGCCGTGGTGGGAATCGTCGGCATCTGGTTTGCCTGCAACAACGGCTTTGCCAACGATATGTCGTTTAAGACCTTTGTCCCCGATCTGGGAGACACTAACTCACTGACGTATCTTTCGATCATCCTCTTCAATTTTATGGGCTTTGAGGTGGTCGCGACCTTTGCCAGCACGATGAAGAACCCATCGCGCGATATCCCCAAGGCGGTTATCGCCGGTGGCGTTGCCATCGCGGCGATCTACATTATCTGTGGCATCGGTATTGGAGCCGCGGTTCCCACCGAGCAGCTGTCACGCGATTCGGGCATTGTGGACGCGGTTGCCGCCATGGTGGGGCGCGCTCACCCGCTGACGATGGTCGTGGGCATGGCCTTTTTGGTGACGCTGTTCGCCAACATGATCTGCTGGAGTTTTGGCGTCAACAACGTGGCGAGCTATGCCGCGCGCCATGGTAACATGCCGCGCCCCTTTGCGCTGGTGTCCAAGAAGACCGGCATGCCTAATGGCTCGGCACTCATTAACGGTTGTTTTGCCAGCTTGGTGCTGCTACTTCAGATTCCGCTGGGCGAAGGTTCCGACGTCTTTTGGGTCTTCTTCTCGATGAACGTCGTCTTTCTGCTCATGAGCTATATCCCGATGTTCCCGGCGTTTTGGCGCCTGCGTAAATACGACGACCGCCCACGTGTGTTCCGCGCGCCCTTCGAGGGCAAGGTGCTTGCGGTAGCGCTTGCGGTGCCGGTGGTAGAGCTCGTGCTTTCCATTGTTGCGACAATCGTGCCGCTTAACAGCTCGCCCGCCGAGATGTCAAAGTTGCCGATCCTCATGGGTGTGGTGATCGGCGTGTTGCTGGGCGAGGTTTCGCGCCTCATATCGCGCCGCGGCCGCAGCATCGACAATCCCGGCGTTGGCGCAAGGGGGACAGGTCGCTTTGCACCAAAACAGTAGCGCCGCGAGTTGTGCGGTGCTAGATGCATCTTGGATTACTGCTCACGCTGCTCGGGATCAGATGCGAGCTTGGGTGCAAAGTAGGGGACGTGGCCCAGGTAGGGGCAGCTGTCCGAACGCGCCTCAACGGCGCAGGGAACGTCGTCGTAGGTCATGGAAGAACCGAGTCGGGTGATGGCCTTGGCGGCGGGCGCGACGAGCATCTTGAGCGGAGCGATCGGTGTCATGGCATCTCCTTTCATCGGTGAGACACAGCTTGTTTATCTAAACGATACAGTACGTTTAATCGGTGAGTCTAATCTTGCGGCAAAGAATCTGTCAACATCCTCACAGCATCTAGACAGGGGAGGCGGGCATGAGTTTCGCGTTCTATATCTACACCACGATTATCATGGGTGTGGCTCTGGTGACCAGTGCCGTGGCATTGGTGGTTTGGCTCATGACGCACCGTCGCGACAGCCTAGTGGCCGCGGCGGGCTTTTTGCTCTACATGCTCGATATGTCAGTCATCTTTTTTGACGAGTACAATCGGCTCAAATACGACTACGCTGTTACCTTTAGCGAGCCGTTGCAGCACCCCTTGCTGCGCTGCGTGCTCGGTATTGCCATCTATGCCTGCGTGGTACTGTGGATGTTTGCGCGCTTGCGCAAAAGGCCGACGTCGCGCATGCTCGTACTCGCTATCGTGCCGTTTTCAATCTTGCAATTGCTGCTGGTGCCTCGCAGCGGCGCTGCCGGAGAGATGCAGCAGTATCTCTTTTGGCTCACGCGTGACCTGGGCAATGTAGGATGTCTTGCCTATGCCGCCTGGCATTACCGGTACAGAGCTACGCGTGTTGAGAAACTCGACCTCGACCGCTCAAAGCTCTTTTGGAAGGTGGCCCTCGTTCTTGCGTTTTGCGTAATCGCCGAGGACACCTACATGATTTTGCTCTGCCGCCCCGACTCTCAAAACCCCGTCATCAGCCTCTTTTTGTGGTATCTGTCCGAGCGCAATATCTCCGAAAACGTGCTGCTCGTGGTATGCGCGGTCCAACTCTTTTGCCAGTTTAGCCATATCCTGCGCGTGTATGCCCGTCATCCGCGTGCCGATGAGGACGTGGCGGCCCAGAGCGCAAGCTCTGAGGACGACCTCGCATCGCGTGTGGTGATCTATGCCGATGCCCATAAGCTGTCGCGGCGCGAGCAGGAGGTGCTCACGCTGCTGCTGAAGGGCAACGACGCCCAAAACATCGCCAGCGAGTTGGTCATCAGCCCTGGCACGGTCAAGGCGCACTTGCATCGCATCTACGTTAAAAGCGGTGTCTCCAACCGAGATGACCTCATAGATACCTTTTGGCGTTCCTAGCCCCATTCTTCCTAGCATGCGGGTCTTGCCGTGTGGGCGGCCATACCGTTGGGCGTAATGAAGCGGTAATAATCTCAGACAATAAACCTGCAGGTAAAGCGTGTAAACCTGCTTAAACTGACCGTTTGCGGTCCCTGGCCTTGGCACGGATTTGCCCCTGTGCATCAATGGGTGTAGCGCGAAGCCGCGGGCGCGGGACAGACGTCCGAGCACGGCTTGTAGGCACGCGCCGATGCGGGAGCGCTACGCTCCCAACCGAGTGCCCACGCGGGCGGTGCGTCCGCGTTGCAACCAAAGATGCCTGAGGAGGCTCACATGGACAAGGCTGATGTAGTTATCAAGAGCAACGCCGTCTTTACCGGCGATGGGCTCGAGCCGTTTAAGGGCGGCGTTGCCGTGCGGGGCGATAAAATCGTTGCCTGCGGTGACGATGCCCACCTGGCACCGTTTATCGGCCCCGATACCGAGGTGCGCGACTTTGGCGACCAGCTCGTCATGCCCGGCCTGATCGACTCGCACACGCATTTTGCCCAGGGTGCGTTCATGACCGACCCCGATTTTGCCGTCAACCTCATCGACTGCACCAGTTTTGAGATGGCGATGGAACGTGTCGTGGCGTTTGCGGCCGACCATCCCGATAACGAGTGGATTCTGGGCTGCCAGATTATCCAGTTCCAGTGGGATGTCCCCGAGATGCCCACAGCCGCGATGATCGATGAGTACATCTCTGACCGCCCGGTCTTTCTGCAGCAGGTTGACCTGCATACCTTTAGTGCCAATACCTGCGCCATCAACAAGGTGGGAGTAACTTCGCAGACGCCCGATCCCGCAGGTGGCAAGATCCTTAAGGATGCCGAGGGCAATCTGACGGGCGTGTTTTCCAACAACGCCGGCGTCTTCTTTATGGACGAGGTCTACGACCCGGCGCCCGAGGTTGTTGACGCGTCGTTTGCAAAAACCGCCCGGCGCGCCAATGCCCTGGGAATCACTACGGTCGGCATGGTCAATCCTACGTTTGTGAGCATGGAAAACCCGTATGCGGTGTTGGCAGGTCTTAATGCCAAGGGCGACCTGCCGCTGCGTGTGTTCCTGTACACCGACCTGTTCGAAAACGAGTCCTTGACGCTCGAGCAGATCAAGGAGAAATATGCCTTCCTGGGTACGCAGGTGGAGTGGCACGGCTTTAAGCAGTTCCTTGATGGCGTGTGCTCCGACCATACCGCCTGGATGCTTGAGCCCTATAGCAACGCGCCCGATACCTGTGGTGAGCCCGCGGAGGAGCCGGAGCGCATCCGCGCTGCCATCCTCAGGGCGCAGGAATGGGGCGTTGACACGCGCATCCATACGATTGGTGATCGCTCAGTGCGTTTTGTGCTCGATTGTTTTGAGGAGGGCGAGCGCTTGCATGGCAAGCGGGATTGTCGCCACTCCATGGAGCACAGCGAGACGGTTCAGCCCGAGGATCTGCCGCGCTATGCCGAGCTGGGTATATGCCCTGGCATGCAGCCGTGGCACATGCTGCTCGATATGGCTGACCTTGCCAAGGACGATGCCGTGGGCCCCGAGCGTGCTGCGCTTTCGTGGCCCCTGCATAGCCTGCTTGCCAGCGGTGCCGTGGTGCACCTGGGCAGTGACTTCCCCGTTGTGGGCTTGGAGCCCATGGAGGAGGTGTACGGCGCGGTCTTCCGCATGCTCGAGGACGGCTCCAACCCCGAGGGCTGGTTCCCCCAGGAGCGCATTACCATGGCCGAGGCTCTGCGCGCCTACACCTATGGCAGCGCCTACGCCATGCATGCCGAGGACCGCATCGGCACGCTCGCGTGCGGCAAACAGGCAGATATCTGCGTGCTCGACCGCAATCTCTTTGATTGCGAGCCGGCCGAGGTGCTCGAGGCTACCGCAGCCCTCACGATGATCGCCGGCAAGGTGGTCTTTGAGGCATAGCACCATCGTTTGATTGGGCGGCTTGGCGCCAGTTGTCAGCCGCCTGACATCCATTCAGCACTACTCTCTCAAGGAAAGGGGAGAACAATGGCAGAAGAAGTAACCGCTGCCGTGGAGGAGGAGCGCGAGCTCGCCTCCCAACCGATTCCCGGCCTGGTGCGTAAGTACACCATCGTCACCGGCCAGGGCATGCTCGCCCAGATCATCATGGTGGTCCTCGAAGGACTCGTGATGGGTTGGGGCCTGGGTGCCCACGGCCTGGCCTGCGTCTCGATCATCATGTCGGTCGAGTACATCAACCTGGCCTTTGGCAACCTGTTTGGCACCGGCGTGCCCGCCGTGGTGGGCAACCTTTTGGGTGCCGGCGACATCAAGGGCGCAAGCAAGGCTTTTAGCCAGGGCTTTTGGCTCACCACGATCGTGAGTGTGCTGCTTGCTGTGGTGATGGCAGTGTTTACCGAGCCCATCTGCGCATTCTTTGGCGCCACGCCCGACATCATGGCCGATACCGTTGCCGGCGTGCGCACCTTCGCCGTGCTGCTGCCGCTCACGGTCATTGGCCAGATGATCACCGCTGTGATGCGTGTGGACGAGAAGGTTCAGATCCAGGCCAACCTCATGACCGTTTCGGCTATCGTCGCCATCTGCTGGCTCGCGCTTTCCACGTTCGTGCTCAAGTTTGGCGTTATGGGCGCCGGCGTGTACTACGGGCTTTCCATCGGCATCTGGGCCATCGGTATCTTCTGGTTCATCGGGGGCAAAAAGTCCCAGCTCCAGATTAGCCTGGCCGACCTTAAGCTCGACCTCGCCATCTGCGGCCAGATCTTCAAGATCGGCTTCCCGTTCTTCCTGGTCCAGGGCGCGACCTTTATCTTTAATACCGTTGCCAACTCGCTTTTGGGTTCGCTCGGCGGCGACATGGGCTCGCTCTACATCGCAGCCTTTGGCGTGATCAACGGCTACATCCTCTACATTACCATGATGGTTGCCCAGTGCTTCTCCTACGGTCTGCAGCCCATCGCTGCCTTTAACGCCGGCGCAAAGGCTTGGGCACGCCTTAAGGAGACGCTCTCCTGCACGCTTAAGTACCAGGTTGTGACGCTGGCGCTGGTCACCGTCGCGCTCTGGCTTGCCGCCACCCCGGTGTGCGCCTTCTTTGCCGGCAGCGATCCTGCGCTCGTTGAGGTTGCCGCCAACGCCACGCGTACTGTCATCCTGGCTGTTGCCCTGGGCTATCTTGCCATGACCATGTCGATGTATTTCCAGGCGGTCGAGAAGGTGGGTGTCGCCACATTTACGGGCCTGCTTCGCTATGTGATCTGCTCGGTGCCGCTTATGTACCTCCTCGGCAACATGATGGGTGTCGAGGGCGTGTGGATCGCCCTGGTGGTGGCCGATGCCATTACCGGCATCATCTCCATTGCGCTCGCCGCGCACGAGTCCAAGCGCCTGAGCGGGCTTCCCGCGTAGCCAACGCGCGCTTGCGACACATGACAGCGACTGTTAATGCAAGCCGCCGCAGATGCTCCCAAGGCGTCTGCGGCGGTTCTTTGCAGCGAGGTTCAAATAGGCAATCTGCCAGCGCTACTTTCAAATTAGAGGCCGGCTTATGATTGTTCTCGAACCAATGCCATGAGGCCCAGGCGGTTTTTGACGCCGAGCTTGTGATAGAGGGCGTTGACATGCTTTTTTACGGTCGACTCCGAGATATAGAGCTCCTCGGCCATTTCGCGGTTGGTCTTGCCGGCAAGCATCATCTTGAGCACCTCTGCCTCGCGGGGGAGGACTTCGAGCTCGCTGATGAGCGCCTCTAAGGGGTTCTCGCAAGCTTGCTGTGCGGTGCTCTGCGCAAGGATCCCGTACAGGCGCAGGCTCAGGTGCCGCGCGAGCTGGCGCAGGGCTTCGAGCTCTTCGTCCGAAAAATCCCCCGCTTCTCGTGCGCGAAACAGCGTGAGCGACCCCAGGGATGTGCCCCCGTGCGCGAGCGTGGCAGTGCAGCCATAGTAGATGCCGAGCGGCTTCATCCACTCCTGATAGATGGGCGTTGCGTTACGGCGCTCGACATCCACGAGGTCCAGGTCGCGATAAACATGCACGTTGTGAACGTCAAAGCTCCAAAGGGTGTAGTCAAAGGCGGCATAGCGTTCGTAGTAGCTCTCGAGCTGGTCTTCTGCCATGCCACGGGCAACGGGGCTTACGAATTCTGTCTGTCCGTGTGTGCCGGCGCGCGCGATATCAAACATCGAGGCCCGGTGCGATATTACCTGATTAACCCTATCAAGAAGCCCGGCTTGAAGCGTGGCGAAGTCGCCGCAGCCATGAATCCATAAGGCGCATTCGTTGAGGGCGGACCAGCGGCTCCCGTGGATCTCATCGGGGTTAAAGCGGGTATGCGTGGTATTGGTCATGGATGTCCTTTCATGCGGCTTTGTCAGTATGACACGTCTCGCGCGCCACTAGAACTTTAGGTCAGTGAACGGTGTCCTTTTGGGTGGCGAAAGGGTCCCCTAGGCCCATTGAGAGTGGGCTTCCGGAGCCGCACAATGGGGCCGTCATCACAAAGGGTCGTCCATATCGTTAGGAGCCAACATGAAGACCATTTACGAGAGCGAGTCTACGCCAAAGAAGGACGGATTCTACATGCCCGGCGAGTACGAGGAGCAGGAGCGCACCTGGATTTTGTGGCCGCATCGTTCGGATGTGTGGCGCTGCGGTGCCAAGCCGGCGCAAAAGGTCTTTACCGAGATTATTAAGACCGTTGCACGCTTCCAGCCCATCACCGTTGGTGTCAATGCCGAGGATTTCCCTGCGGTGTGCGAGATTTTCGATGGCGTTGAGAACGTGCGCGTGATTCATATGGAGTACAACGACTCCTGGATCCGCGACCCCGGCCCGGCGTTTCTTATCAACGACAAGGGCGACGTGGCACTCTCGCACTTCCACTTTAACGCGTATGGCGGCTTTATCGACGGTCTGTATTTCCCGTGGGACAAGGATGCGAGCATCGGCTTGCAGGTGGCGCAGCTCGAGCAGGTCAACCGCTATCGTCCCGAGGACTACATCCTCGAGGGCGGCTCGTTTAACTGCGACGGCCAGGGCACCGTGGTGACCACCGAGATGTGCCTGCTCAATGAGGACCGCAACCCCCAGTACACCAAGGAGCAGATCGAGGAGAAGCTTGCCGAGTACCTGGGCATCGAGAAGGTCATTTGGATCAAGGACGGCATCGACCCGTTTGAGACCAACGGGCACGTGGACGACGTCGCATGCTTTAGTGCGCCCGGCGAGGTCTGCTGCATGTGGACCGATGATCCCAACCATAAGTTCTACAAGGAGTGCCAAGAGGCGTATAAGACGCTTTCCGAGACGACGGATGCCCGTGGCCGCAAGCTCAAGATCCACAAGGTGATTATGCCTGCGACCTCGGTATATATGACCGAAGAGGAGGCCAGCACGATTGACGCCGTCGAGGGCGTGCTGCCGCGTACCCCCGAGGATGCTTTCGAGCCGAGCTACCTCAACTTCCTGCCCATCAACGGCGCAGTGCTTGTACCGCAGTTCGGCGATCCCAATGACGCCCAGGCGCTCAAGGATATCCAGGCTGCTTATCCGGACCGTGAAGTCATCGGTATCATGACTCGCGAGGTCATCTATGGTGGCGGCAACATCCACTGCATCACCCAGCAGCAGCCCAAGGCGCGCTGCAAGTAGAGGCGGTTGCACGGCACACGGGGTAGTGTCGATATGACCTGGGGCCCGCTGGCGCACACGCTGGCGGGCCCTTTTGCGTGCGGCGGGCAGCATTGCACGCGGGCGCTCGGGTCTAAGCGAGGGTACCAGGGGCCTTGCTTATCGTCGATATTTGGTCTAGAATCGTCGATAGTCGATGATAGGGGGTAGCATGCAGCTTGTTGAAAGTGAGACCGTGGAGTTCAAGTGCACATTTACCCCTAAGCTGCTCAAAGCTGTGGTGGCGTTTGCCAATTCGAATGGCGGTATCTTGTATATCGGAATCGACGATTTTGGCAGCATCGTCGGCGTGGACGATATCGATGCCACCATGCTTCAATGCTCTAATGCAATAACCGATGGCGTGTATCCCGACGTTTCTGAAATCACGACGGTCTCCGCATTGGACATCGATGGCGCAGCGTTGGTGAAAATCGAGGTGGAAGCGGGTCCTCACAAGCCGTACTGCCTGTGCTCGAAGGGATTTGTTCCCGCCGGGGTATATCGGCGCCTGGGTCCTGCCAACGTGCCTATCGAGATGGCCCAGATCCGCTCGATGATCAAGCGCACCGACGGCGATTATTTTGAGACCGCGCGCTCTCATGAACAGAGCTTGACGTTTTTTGAAGCCGAGCGGGTCTTTAGGCGTGCGGAGATTACGTTTGACCAAACCTCTCAAAAGAATCTCGGCCTTATCGATGAGCTGGGCTTTTACACCAATTTGGCACTGTTGGTCTCTGACCAAAACCCCTTTGCAGTCCGCGCTGGCCTCTTCAACGACGATGCGTATACCGAGTTTATCGACCGTCAGGATGGCGAGGGCTCGATCTTCAGGCAGATAGAGGATATCGAACGGTTCCTCAATATATCGAACGCAACGCGTATGTACTTTGTGCCGGGAAGACTCGATCGCATAGATAAGGACGACTATCCCCGCGAGGCTGTTCGAGAGGGAATTCTGAACCTGTTTATCCATCGCGACTACGAATCTTCGGTGGCGTCTCTTATCAAGATGAGCCGTACGGCGCTTGAATTTACCAATGCGGGAGGGCCGCAGCACATCAGCGTCGAGGAGGCGCTTGCGGGCGGCTCGGACGCTCGGAATCCAAAGCTGCAACTGCTCTTTTTGCGCCTGGGGATGGTTGAGGCGTTTGGAACGGGCCTCAAGGGGATCCGTGCGCTCTATGAGGCGGAAGGGTTGGAACCCGAGGTCTGCGCCTACCCTGCAATGTTTAGGTTGTCGCTGCCCAACGTCAATGCCGTGCGCAATTCCTATCTGACGCCTCGTGGCAATAGCGGTCCCAACTTGCGTGGGGATTACAGCGATTATGAGCAGCTCGAGCGGGAAGGGGCGCTGCCGCCCGATGTTTCGCAGGCGTTTGCATCCGTGCGAGCGCAGCGAGAAAGGCACGTGTCGATGAATGGCGACTGCGGCCACGAGGTGCGTGCCAAGCTCGTGGAGGAGCTTGGCTTTGATGTTGCGTGCAAGGCGTCCGCGATGCTGCAGGATGTCTCGGACGAGCGACGTGGTGGATACGCTCGCACCTTGATTCGCTTTGCCCTTGAGCGGCCCCGCGGTTTTACGCGCCAGGATGCTTCGGACGCTCTGGGAACTGGGCGCGACGTGACGCTGCGGGTTATCAACGGTTTGCTTGAGGAAGGCGCACTCGTTAAAGAGGGGCGCGCTCGGGCGACGAGATATCGCGCTGTCGGGCAGGTTTAGGGACGGGCGGTCCGGCCCCCTGGGTTATTCCTGGGCAGAGGCCAAGGGCCGGGTGCCCGGCTCGCCTTGATTGAAGGAGTACTTAGAGCGTG
>CABUTH010000006.1 GCA_902494465.1 uncultured Collinsella sp. | reverse complement strand
GGGTTAAGTTTGCTGCTCTACAGTCCTGCGCAAGACGGAAAGCACATTAAGTGCTTTCCTTTGCGTGCGGAACTCGCGACAAACTTAACCCCCGCCCTCAGCCCCGGAAGCCCTCCCTGCCGTCACATTATTCAACCAGTTTTGCGGGCGTGCGCCGCTGCGCGGCTAGCCCGCGTGCTCCTCGGCGGGGTTGGTCTGATTGTTTTTGTTGAAGCTCTGCCTTTGGCTCAAATGGAAACGGGGGACGCATTTGCATCCCCCGCTTTTGTTGTGGTTACTCTAGATCAATAAATTTGGTGCTTAGGATCTTGCCGTCTTTTACTAGCATTCTGGCCATGGTGGGGCCTCGGGTGCCTCTGGGGTAGCTGGCGCTGCCCGGGTTGAGGACTAAGCAACGGCCTACTTGGGCTTCTTTGGTTACGTGGGTGTGACCGTTGATGGCTACGTCTACGGATCCCACCGGAAGGTCTTCGCGGTAGTGGGCTACGGCGAATTTGAGGCCTTCGTAGGTAAAGAGCGCAAGACGGTCTACATCGGGGCCGTAGTCGCGGTAGTAATCGTTGTTGCCCAGTACGGCCCGCACGGGGGCGATGGTGCATAGGTGCTCGTAGTCCATCTCTGACGTGAGGTCGCCGGCGTGGATAATCAGGTCTGCGCCTTCAAGCTCATCCAGAAGCGCAGGCGAAAGATAGCCGTGGGTGTCCGAGATGATGTCGATACGCTTGGCGCTTGCACTGTTCATGGGATCCCTTCCGCAAAAAACGATTCGGCAGATACATACAAAAAAGGCCCCACGGCTCCGCAGACGATGGGTCTACAGGGCTGCGGGGCCAGTGTGCTAGAGACTCAGGGCCTTCTTGAGTGGCACGACGCGGCGGCGCGAAACCGGCACGCGTTCGTCGACGCCCGTAATGCCCAGCTGGATGGCGCCCGAGGGCACCGTCTCAACGTCCGTGACGCACGCCAGGTTGACGATATAGCGGCGGTGAACACGGAAGAAGCCAAAGTCGCAGAGCTTGGCCTCAAACTGCGCCAGCGAGGTCGTCGACAAAAAGCGATCATCGACGGTATAGATGCAGGAGTAATCGTCCTTAGCCATGATAAAGCGAATGTCGTCCACGGGAATGAGCACCTTGCGGCCGCCCTTTTCCACCGGGATACGCTCGATGGTCACCTTGCTGTCCGTAACCGGCTTGGCGCGTTGCATGACCTTCTCGATCGCGCGATCCAAGCGAGCTTCCTCGACCGGCTTCATCAGATAATCGACGGCATCCACGTCGAATGCCTCGACCGCATGGTCGCTATACGCAGTCACAAACACGATCGCCGGCGGATTTTTGAGCTTATGCAGCGCCTCGGCAAGTTGCAGGCCCGAGGCACCGGGCATCGAGATATCGAGAAACACGACATCCACGCGACTTTCCATAAGCATCTCGATGGCGGAGCGGACGCTCGACGCCTCCGTGATCGTGCCGATCTTGCCCGTTTGCTCGAGCAGGAAGCGAAGCTCCGAGCGAGCCGGCGCCTCATCATCCACAATCATCGCACGCAGCATAGGGATAAAACCTTTCGTCAACTAACTACGCCGGGCATCCGTCGCATGACGTTGAGCCCGTAGCCTTTTATTTTACTCTTGAATGTTAAAAATGCTCTCTGACAAATCAAGATGAAGGAGCACTTTGGTGCCCTTGCCCGGCGCCGATTCGACACGCGTATAGGAGTGCGGCCCAAAAAAGCGATGGATGCGCTCCGAAATATTGTGCATGGCCACACCGGCGCCGCCACCCTGGGGAGAGCTGGCGTCGGGACGGGCAGAGCGCTCGTCAAACAGTCTGGCGGCGGTACCCTCATCCATGCCCACGCCATTATCGGCCACGGCAATCAAGATTGCATCCTCGCCGTCTTGGTGAACGGTCACGTCGATCCTCAGGGCGTCGTCATCGCCCATACCATGACGCACGGCGTTCTCGACAATCGGCTGGATCACGAACGCCGGCACCAGCGTATCTTCCACGTCCTCGGACACATCGAACGTCGCAAGCACGCGGTCCTCGCCAAAGCGGGCCTTCTCAAAGGTAAGGTAGCGCTTGGTCTGTGCGACCTCGCGCGAGACCGGAATAAGCGATCCCGAGTTGTCGAGCGTGGCACGATAGAACGATGAGAACTCACGAAGCAGTTCGCGGGCCCGCAGCGGGTCGGTGCGCGTAAACGATGCAATGGTGTTCAGCGTGTTGAACAGGAAGTGCGGGTTAATCTGCGCCTGCAGCGCACGCACCTCGGCGCGCGCCGTGAGCTCCTTTTGCACCTCGAGCTCGTGGATGGCGAGCTGTGTGGACAAGATCTCGGCAAAGCCCGAGGCAAGCGCGTACTGGGTACGGTCGACGGCGCGCGGGGTCTTGTAGTAGAACTTGAGCGTACCGACGGTACGATCGCCCACCTTGATGGGGGCGATAATGCCGGCGGGGACTTGGTTGTGCGAGCCGTCCGAGCCCACGACATCCACCATACGGTTGAACGACTGCACGATGCCATGTTCGATAACGTAGCGTGTGGCAAGCGTGTGGATGGGAGTATCGGGCAGCAGTTTTTCCTCAAACTCGCCCGCGCAGGCAAGCACGTTGTCCTCGTCGGTGATGGCCACCGTCATGGCGCGCGTCTCGGGCAAAATGCGCCGGCACACCAAACGCGCCGACTCCCGCGTCAGACCGCCCTTAATGTCCTCGAGCATGGCCGAGGCCACCGAGAGCGTCTCCTCGGTGTACTGGGAGCGCACCGAATCGGGATTGAGCGTCAAAAAGATAAAAATGCACAGAAAGATGCACAGCAGCGCGCAGGCAATCACCGTGGCGATCGGCTCGATACCGGTCACCAAGGCAAAAATAAAGTACACCAGCACGCAAATGGCGCAGGCAACGGCAATGATGCGAAAGATTGATATTGAACTATCGCGCTGGGCGCGGCGGTCGATCATTCGGCCCCCTCCAGGATACTGATCAGTTGTGCGTCACGCCAAAGCCCGTCCATGATCTTGGGCCAAAAGCTCTGGAAACGCAGATAGCTTGCAGCGTTTTGGCGCGCATAGGCCTTTGCCTCGTCGATACCATGGCGCCAGATGCGCAGGTAGCCCTCATGCTCGCGGGTAAACACGCTGCGGACCATAGCGGTCTTGCGCACGCGGTCGTCGAGCTCGCGCGAAATCCACGGGCCCGGGTAGGGCATGAGCGATGCCGCCGTAACGGGAATGAGCTCCTTTTGATGCGCGGCGAATGTCAACTTGGCCCGTTCGTAGTACCAACGGTATACATCCTGCATAAAGCGCGGTGAGCGCTTTTCGGACTCCGGAGGCAGATGGCGCACGGTCCACTCGTTATCGAACCACACGTCGTAGCCAAACATGCGCATGTTAAAGAGGTAATCCAAGTCCTCGCCGCGGGTGATAAACGGGTCAAAGGCCACACGCGTAAAGGCGCGGGCGTGCAGGGCCATCAGGCCGCCGCACACGTAGTTGGAGCGCGAGATGCGGGTGCCCGAGAGCGCCTTTTTCATCCAACGGTTGAACTCGATGCGCTTGGTCCACCAACGATGGCAGATGCCCGCCTTGTCCGTGGGAGCCAACGGCGAGCCGTCGCGATCGTAGAAATAGCCGCTCTTGACCAAGATCGGCAAGCCCTGACGTGTCTGCTGCCCCAACGCATAGGTCGCGCGCTTCATAAAGTCGGCGTCGATGACAGTCTCATCGTCATCCAAAAAGATAACCGCGTCATGCCCCAGCACAGCGGCACAGGCCAGCCCCATGTTGCGGATGGCACCGTAGCCTCGCAGGCTCACGCACTCGCCCGAACCCTTGGGCGCGATCTGAGCAACCCGGTCTGCGATGCGCGAGGCCTGGGTGTTGGTGACAACGGTGACTTTGAGCGTAGGATGAGCGTCGACAATCTCGTGCACGCGCAGCGACACATCGGCTGTGGCAGAAACGGGACAGACCACCAAAAGGATGATGCGCGGGATGTCGCGCACCTGCTCAAGCGAGGCCAGGCAGCGGTCGAGTTCGGGATTGTCGGCGTTGAGTCGCGTCGAATGGTCATAGGTGCCAGGGGCGTTTGCGCAAGCGTCATCGCCCGCCCAATACGTTGGAATCACGACTGTGGCGTTCATGCCTTACCCTCCCTGCAACACAAAAACGGGACGCCGCCAAACACAGGCGACGCCCCGCGACCTAGCTGATTCCATCATACCCACTTGGGCAAATCATTGCTCGCAAGTCGCAATGTTTATTGCGGATAACCCCAAAAGAGTACCGTGGACAGGCACAATAGCCGCTCGCTCCTATGCGGCATGCTCTGCCGCCCGAGTCATGCGGGACAGGCGGACCAGCAGCATAAAGCCAACGATCAGCAGCACGCCAATGGAAAGGACGCCCAGCGACGGGTTGCCGGTCAGCGAGGTGACGACCGACACTAGGAAAGTGCCCATGACGCTTGCATAGCGACCGAAGATGTCAAAGAAGCCGTAGTACTCGTTGGATTTTTCCTTGGGGATAATGCGGCCAAAGTAGCTACGGCTGAGCGCCTGCACGCCGCCCTGGAACAGGCCGACCATAATGGCAAGCACCCAAAACTCAAAGGCGGTCTTTAGGAAGAACGCGGCGAACAGCACAATGCCCATATAGGCGGCGACTGCCACCAAGATCATGTTGAGCGTGCCCACGCGGCCGGCGAGCTTGCCGTAGATGATGGCGGACGGAAAGGCCACGAACTGCGTGACGAGCAGCGCCAGTACCAGCTGGGTCGAATCGATGCCCAAAGCCGAGCCGTAGCTGGTAGCCATGGAAATGACCGTGTGGACGCCATCGATATAGAAGAAGAACGCAATCATGTAGACCAGCACGGTCTTGTTGTGGGCGATCTCGCGCATGGTGTGTCCGACCTCGGAGAACACACCGCCAACGATGTGGCCGATGGTGTCCTCGGGACCGCGCTCGCGACCATACTTTTGCTTATAGGTGTGAATGAGCGGCAGGGTAAAGATGAGCCACCAGGCACCAGTGATGATAAAAGACAGACGCGTTGCCAGCATGGTGGGGACGCCAAGAGCGGGGCCACCCATGATGAGCGCCAGGCAGATGACGAACGGCACGGTGGAACCGATGTAGCCCCAGGCATAACCCGAGCTGGACACGGCGTCCATGCGCTCGTCGGTGGTAACGTCGGGCAGCATGGCGTCGTAGAACGTCATAGAAGAGTTAAGGCCGATGGTGCACAGCACGTACACGGTCAAAAATGCCATGGCGGACATTGGGATAGCCTGCGCCAGGCAAAGAACCAGGCCCGTGAGGAAAAAGCCCAAGAAGAACTTGATTTTGTTGCCAGCGTAGTCGGCAAGTGCGCCCAGAATGGGCATGAGCATGGCGATGACCAGCGAGGCGATCGTCTGTGCATTGCCCCAGGCGACCACCAGGTCGGCCGAGGAAGCGCCGGTATTGATGGCGTTAAAGTAAATGGGCACCACCGAGGTATTGAGCAGCACGAGGGCCGAATTGCCCACATCATACATAACCCAGTTACGCTCGAGCTTGGTGTATTTCATGGACAGGGACCCTTCGTATTCGCCCGATATGCAGTTAGTTCATCGTACCCCAATTGTCCAGAACCGCCGGTAAGGATTCGGCAAAGGGGCACGCACGGGCCCTATTCCTCGCGGTCGAACTCCTCATCGGCATTGAGCACGCGACCGCTGTAGTTGACGTGACTGGTCACGGCATCCATGTCACCGGTCTCGATAAAACGTGCGACCGTGCACTCGTAATCGCCCAGCGCGCGATCAAAGACCTCGGGGAAACTCTCGTTCGAGGCCTCGTCGGTAAAGGGATTCTTCCATGTCAGATGGCCCAGGTTACCGGTGCGCTCGGGCAACTCCGTCGTCACGCGATGAGCAAGGCCGTCGAGCAGCGAGTAATCGTGCACCAAGCCCTCAACCAGCGAGATCGCGCGCGTCTTTGCGGAGCCGGCCGGCTCAATCGCGCGGTAAAGTCGCTGCATATTGGCAACGGCAGCACCGTACTCCCCCGCCGGAATGTCAATGCCGTACACGCGTCCGGCAACATAGCTCATCAGCACGCCGGCCACGCGATTGATGCGATCGGTGGTGACGATCTCGCCCGCCGGCGGGTAATCGTCGACCGTAGCGCCATCGCGTTTAAGCTGCAGCATCAGTACATCCAGGTCGCTCTCGATCACAGCATGGACCTGACTGCTCGAATCCTCAAGCTCTGAATCGGACTCCACGATGCCAAACTGCTGCTCATAGACAAAGGGGTGGGCGTTGCGGTCGAGCACGTAATGAGACAGCAGGCCCAGCGCAAAGGCACGACCCAAGCTGGCGTCGCGCGGCAGCAGATGCGACACGCCGTCGCGCAGGCACGCGAACTGGCGAGACATGCGCGACCGATGCATGACCTGCGCCAGCAGCGTGCAGTCGGAAACACGCGGTGTCAGAATGTGAAAGAAGAACGGGTCGGGGCCTTGGTTGCCCAAGATAAAGGCAATGCGCTCTTCATCGGACGTGATGACGCCCTGCGGAAGACGGTCGATGCTTTCCTCGCCAAACAGATGATGGGTGATAAGCGCGGGCATAATGATCCTTTCGATTTCATTCGATGCCACCCATTATGCCCACCGCGCGCCCATGCCAAACCTGCGGTGGTAAACGGCGCATCGCATGCTGTATGCGACGACCATTCCCCTTCGCCGCAAAAACAGAATGAAAGCTTAATATCATCCCGCTCGTGCGCCGAAGCAACTGTTTGCCCGTCGATGCGGTAAGGCATTAATGGTCTACTATTTCAATACACGCGTCTTCATGCTGTATCAATGAGAAGATCACGTATATCGCAAAGCAGTTCAAGCAACCCGGCGTCGTTCGGAGGCATCCATGATTACCGTTGCCGACATTTTGGCCTTACCGGCATTCGAGCGGATTGATTTAGTCGCACCCATCGAAGATGCCGGGGAGCACCGCGTCTACAACGTTGGTATCTTAGACTGCCCTCCTTCAATCAACGACTACAGCGCATACATGCCCGGCGAGTTCATTCTCACCAATCTTGGTTTTTGCTATGAAGACCCCGACCTATCCGACGCGTCGCTCATTGCCATGATTGAAAGGCGTGTCGCAGCCATTGCCGTTAAACGTGTGTACTCGCCATGTTTTACCGATGCAGTCGCCCAAGCAAGTGTACGCATGGGCGTCCCGGTATATCTCTATTCCGGCGCTTACCATGAGCGCGTCGCATTCGAGTCGCTCAACCTCTTGCAGCGCGATCTCGACGCATCCGACAAAAGCGACGCAGTCGACACGCTCCTATCGGGAAAGCCAAAAGCCCAAGTAAGACAAGAGATCAACAAGTTGGCGGGCCTTACCGGATCGACGATGCACTGCATTGCCATCTCTGCCGAAAAAGATGATCGCTGCTCACTGTACGCAATTCAAGACACCCTCAACGATTTTCTGGACTCGTTTCGACAGCGACACGAGGATGTCCAAAACGCATGCGCGTTTCGCTACCACGATGCGCTGCTCGTTTTCGTCTCGTATGCCACCGATAAACAGCACGAGGGCGTCTTCTGTGACCTAGAAAATGCCATTCGAGGAGTTGGCGTCAACTACTGCGGCATAGGCGACCTGGTGCCCCTCGGCGAGGCAGATATCTCCATTCGTCAGGCAACAATCCTTCTCAATGAAGCCCATCTGAGCGGAACGCGCAGACTTGAGTGGTCGGATCTGTCCATGGGCGCCTTCTCCTATGCAGCGCAGACCAACCCCATGTTCGAGCGCACCGCGCAAGGTTTTCGCCACCGCATCGAAAGCTACGACACACAAAACTCTACCGAACTGGTCCAAACGGCACGTGCCTTTGTGCACTGCAGCGGCGACATCATCGACACCGCCGATCGCCTACACCAACACCCCAACACCGTCCGATATCGGTTGCGGCGTATTCGAGCACTCCTCGACATGGGCGATTCACACGACCGCGAGCTGCTCGTATTCCTTTCCCTCACTTTCCTCAGCAGATAGTGCGAGTTAACTCGAATCGTCATTTTTCACAAAACAACTCCGAATACGCTCGGACAATTGGCCTTGCAAGCCGCCAATTGCTCACGAATAACAATTCATTTGTAAAAAATAACAAATAGACCCCCGGAAGGCTTTGAGTTGGTACCAAACACACGGCATCTGGGTGCTCCTAGACTTTGAGTCATGGTTTCGGCGTGCCGCTGCACCGGCGCCCGACTACAGGTATCGATGCCCCATCCGGGGCGAACGAAACGCCTGACCTGTCTGGAGGGGCCCACGTGCGGGGCGTCCGTCGGGGGTAGGCAAGAACCGACGAAAGGAAACATGACTATGACTGATTCGGTTTTCCAGGGTCGCCACCTGCTCTCCACGAGGGACTACACCAGGGACGAGCTCATGTGGCTCATCGGCTTCGCCGAGCACCTCAAGGACCTCAAGAAGCAGAACGTCCCGCACCGCTACCTCGAGGGCAAGAACGTCGCGCTGCTCTTCGAGAAGACCTCCACCCGCACCCGCGCAGCCTTCACCACCGCCTGCATCGACCTGGGCGCCCACCCCGAGTACCTGGGCAAGGGCGACATCCAGCTGGGCAAGAAGGAGACGGTCCTCGACACCGCCAAGGTGCTCGGCTCCATGTTCGACGCCATCGAGTTCCGCGGCTTCAAGCAGGAGCACGTCGAGCAGCTCGCCGAGCACTCCGGCGTGCCCGTCTGGAACGGCCTCACTGACCGCGAGCACCCCACGCAGATGCTCGCCGACTTCATGACCATCAAGGAGCACTTCGGCAGGCTCGAGGGCCTCACGCTCGCCTACTGCGGCCAGGGTCGCAACAACGTCCAGAACTCCCTGATGATCACCTCCGCCATCCTCGGTGTGAACTACGTCAACGCCACCCCCAAGGAGCTCGAGCCCGACCCCGAGATCGTCGCCCTCGCGCAGAAGTTCGCCGCCGAGTCCGGCGCGACCATCCGCGTCACCAACGACCCCGTGGACGCCGTCCGCGGCGCCGACGCCGTCTACACCAACGTCTGGGCGGCCATGGGCGAGGAGTCCCAGTTCGCCGAGCGCGTCCGCCTGATGTCCCCGTTCCAGGTCAACGCCGAGCTCGTCTCCCACATCGAGAACCCCGACTGGATCTTCCTGCACTGCCTCCCGGCCTTCCACAACGCCGAGACCGAGTACGCCGCCAAGATCAAGGAGGAGCACGGCATCGAGGCCATGGAGTGCACCGACGACGTGATCTACAGCGAGCACTCCCGCTGCTTCGAGGAGGCCGAGAACCGCATGCACACCATCAAGGCCATCATGGCCGCGACCCTCGGCAACCTCTACATCCCGCGCGTCTAACCGCGCCACGGACCGACCGCACGCCGCGGCCCGCCCCTCCGGGCCGCGGCGCCTCACGTAAGGAAATACACCATGGCTGAAGAAATCAAGGAAAAGCCGGCGAGGAAGAAATTCCAGATGCCGAACACCTATGTGATCCTGTTCGCCGTCATCGCCTTCATCGCCCTCCTGACCTGGTTCGTCCCCGGCGGAGCCTACGAGCTCTCCGAGGGCGGCGACGCCATCGCCGGCACCTACCACGTGGTCGAGAGCAACCCCCAGGGCCTCTGGGACATCTTCATGGCCCCCATCACCGGCATGCTCGGCGGTGGCACGGTCTCCGGCGCCATTTCGATCTCCCTCACCATCATGCTGTTCGGCAGCTTACTCGAGATGATGGATCGCACCTGCGCGCTCAAGACGGCCATCAAGCGCATCACTATCGCCAATCAGAACAACATGCATGCGCTGATCGCCATCCTCGTTATCCTGATGGCGTTCTTCGGTACGCTCGAAGGCGCCTATGAGGAAGGCATCGTCTACTTCCTGATGTTCGTGCCCGTCATCCTGGCCCTCGGCCTCGATACGGTCACCGCGATCATGATCGTCGTCCTCGGCACCCAGATCGGCTGCCTCTCGTCGATCATTAACCCGTTCTCCACGGGCATCGCATCGGGTATCGCCGGCATCTCCCCTGGCGAGGGCATGATTCCCCGCATCGCGATGTTCGTCATCTTCACCGGCCTCGTCATCCTCCTGATCTGCCGCTACGCCGACAAGATCAAGGCGCATCCCGAGAAGTCCGTCCAGTTCTTCCGGCGCGAGCAGGACCTCAAGGAGTTCCCCGCCGCCGACGACGAGGACCTCACCCTCACCGGTCGCCAGAAGGGCGCGCTCGCACTGTTCGTACTTACCTTCGTCTTTATGATCGTCGGTCTGACCCCCTGGACCTCCCTCAACCCCGAGTGGACGTTCTTCGAGGACTTCGTCGCATGGGTCGCCGCAACCCCGGGCCTGCGCAACGTCCTGGGCACCGACATCACCGCCTTCGGAAACTGGTATTTCCCCAAGCTCTCGATGATCACCCTGATCATGGTCATCCTCATCGGCGTAGTCATGCACTATGATGCCGACACTATCATCGATACGATTCTCAAGGGCGCCTCCGGCCTGGTCTCCACCGCCTTCGTCGTGCCGCTGGCACGCGGCATCCAGGTCGTCATGGACAACGGCCAGATCACCCCGTCCATCCTCAACATGTGCGAGAACGCGCTGGCCTCCCTGCCGCCCTTCGCCTTCGTCGTCGTCGCCCTGGTCTGCTACTTCCTCATCGCCTGCCTGATCCCCAGCTCCACCGGCCTCGCCGCCGCCACCATGGGCATCATGGGCACGCTGTCCACCTTCGCCGGCGTCGACGTCTACATCATGGTCATCATCTACCTCATGGCGCTCGGCCTGGCCAAGATGATCACCCCGTGCTCCATCGTCGTCATGACGTGCACGGCCGCGGCGCACATGAGCTACGGCGACTGGGTCAAGAAGATCGCCCCCATCGTCGCCGTCCTGTTCGCCGCCTGCTGCGCCTTCCTCTGCGTCCTCGTGATGCTCTAGGTCTAGGCGCTACTCCCCCGCGGGAATCCTCGCGCGGCGGGCAAGCCCCTCCGTTTTTCCCGCCGCGCGCATTCCACCTAAGGTATGTAGGTCTTAAAGAAAGGAACCTGCCATGTCTGAAGAGAAAATCTACGTCTCCAACGCCACCAATCCGCTCAAAAAGGTCATGATGTGCTCGCCGAAGTACTACACCTTCAACGGCATCAACGTCATCACCTCCGAATGGATGAAGAAGGGCGATACCGAACAGAACGACATCATGGTCAAGGAATGGCAGATGCTCGTTGACGCCTACAAGGATAACGGCATCGAGGTCGTCGAGGTCGAGGCCAACCCCAAGTACGAGGTCATGACCTTTGCCCGCGACTATGGTTGCATGATCAAGGAAGGCGCCGTCATGGGCCACTTCCGTCATCCGGTCCGCCAGATCGAGGCCCAGTCCTATGAGGCAAAGCTTAAGGAGATGGGTGTCCCCATCGTCGCCCGCGTTAACGCAGGTTGCATGGAGGGCGGCGACTTCTGGATGATCGATGAGCATACGCTCGCCTGGGGCATGGTCGATCGTACCGATGAACAGGGAGTCGCCAGCCTCCGCCATCAGCTCGAGAAGTTTGGCTATACCGTCGTCGGCGTTCCCTGCCCGCCCGACAACCTGCACCTTGACATGATCTTTAACATCGTCGCTCCCCAAGTTGCGCTCGCTTGCATTGACCAGCTGCCCTATAACTTCCTGCAGATGCTCAAGCGCCGCGGCTTCGAGCTCATCCCCGTCGCCAGTGAGGATATGTACAAGCACGGCTGCAACGTCCAGTGCATCGGCAACAACAAGGTCGTTGCCATCGAGAAGAACAAGCACATCAACGACAAGATGCGCGCTCTGGGCATCGAGGTCATCGACGTGCCGCTCGACCAGATCCTGCACGCCGGCGGCGGCCCGCACTGCCTGACCCAGCCGATCGAGCGTCCGTAGTCCGAACGTTTCGCCTGGACAGTATTTGTCCGAGCCTCTCATGGGGCGCCGCTCCGCTGGATTCCGGCGCTGCGGCGCCCCTTTTTACCCACAAGCCCCTCAAAGGGGAAAGGAAGCACCCATGAAGATCTTGATCAGCGATTATGCCGAGAGCATGATGCCCCAGCACGACCTCGAAACCGAGACCCTCAAATCTCATCTGGGTGAGGATATCGATGTTGAGGTTTACGCGTATACCGATGAGGCACGCGAGGAGTTCTACGAGCATCTTGCCGATGCCGACGCTCTGCTCACTGCCTTCATCAAGGTGGACAAGGAAGCGTTCGAGCACGCTCCCAACCTCAAGGTCATCGCCATCAACGCCACCGGCTATGACAACGTAGACATGGACGAGGCAACTGCGCGCGGCGTGGGCGTCTGCCCCGTCGGCGAATACTGCACCTGGGATGTCTCCGAAAGCGCCATCGCCTATATGTACGCGCTCAACAAGAACTTCAAGTTCTACATCGGTCAGATTGAGCAGGAGCACCGTTGGGATTACGCCGCGGCTCCCGAGGTGCCTCGTCTTGAAGACCAGACCCTCGGCATCTTTGGTTTTGGCAAAATCGGCAAGTGCACCGCCCGTAAAGCCAAGGGCCTTGTCAAGCGCATCATCTCCAACGACCCCTTTATCGACCAGAACCTTTTTGGGCAAAACGGTGTCGAGCAGGCCGAGATCGACGAGGTTTTGGCCGAGGCCGACATCATTATCAATCATATGAATCTTAACGAGACGAACTATCATTACTTTGACGCCGAGAAGTTCGCCAAGATGAAGAAAAAGCCCATCGTCATTAACCTGGGCCGTGGCCTCTGCATGGACGAACCCGCTCTTATCGAAGCTCTCGATTCTGGCCAGATTCGCGCGTTTGGCGCCGATGTTCTGTATGACGAGACGCCCGACCTGGCAAACCACCCGCTCGTTGGCCGCGACAACGTGATTATCACGCCGCACTCTGCGTTCTATTCGTCTTCGTCGCTACGCGACCTCATGATCTTCCCGTGCAACAACATCGGACACTTCCTCAAGGGCGAAAAGGACCAGCTCTTCAAGTTGGTTAACGACGTTCCTGTCGTAAACGTGTTGTAGGAGCTTAAACTGCTTCCAGAACACGTGGCTCAACGGGATGAAGGCCTATTCTTCATCCCGTTTTATTGCTCCCCCTATCGTCTAAGCGACGTGCAGTCGCCGCGAACCAAAACAGCAGGGGCCACCAGACCAACAGAAAAGGGATCACTAGGGACCAGTCCTTAAAAATACCCGCATCTATATGCGACAACGTATATCACATTGTACGTTTACCGATAGGTCGGCTCGTTTGCGGAATACATGCCACCATAGATGTCCTCACATACTCACCGGATGGTATTATTGATATGTGATGCACGCTTTATTAAACGCATTACTTCCCCGACTTGAAGGGTGCAGCTTTCAAGTCGACAACAGAGTCAAGACCTTATTGATTAACGAGAGCCCCGTCTCCCATGGCGGAGGCAGGGCTTTCCGTGAAGGAGCTTTGTATGTCGGATAAGGCTGCCGCATCTGGCAAAGAACGTAAGCCACGCCAGATGCCCTCATCTTTTACCATTCTCTTTGGCTGCCTGTTGCTCGTGGCCATCGCCTCGTGGGTCGTCTCGTCATTTAGCCCTGACGTGCAGGCCGCAACGCTTGGCAACTTTATGGCTTCTCCCTTCTTGGGCTTTGAGAGCGCCATGCAGGTCTGCGTGTTCATTCTTGTGCTTGGCGGTTTCCTGGGCGTAGTCCAAAAAACGGGCGCGCTCGACACCGGCATCGCCGTGCTCGTCCGTAAACTAGGCGGTAATGATCTATTGCTCGTTCCTGTTCTCATGCTCGCCTTTGGCATCTGCGGATCCACGTACGGCATGCTCGAGGAATCCGTCCCCTTCTACCTGCTCCTGGCATCGGTCACGTTTGCCATGGGTTGGGATCCGCTCGTTGGATGCATGGTAGTTCTCATGGGCTGCGGCCTTGGCGTTTTGGGATCGACGGTCAACCCGTTTTCGACCGGACTCGCGCTTGATGCTCTCAAGGCAGCCGGCATCCCCTATGACCAGGGACTCATGATCGGCATCGGTCTGGTTATGTTCGCCATCGCCGAGATTTCGGGCATCATTTTTGTCATGCGGTATGCCAAGCGCGTCCGCACCGACCGCGCCGCCTCATCGCTCACCCCCGAGGAATGGGAGACCGCCGAGCGTCTCTACGGCGACAAGGACGGCGATTCCGCCGAGGACGCGCACGTCGAGCTTTCCAAAATTCAAAAGCGCGTCCTTGTTCTCTTCGCCCTCACGTTTGTCGTCATGATCATCGGCTTTATTCCGTGGCAGACATTCGGAGTTGGCCTATTTGATATCGGCGCCAAGGGCGATGACCTCAGCACCGCATGGAGCGCACTTTTGACTGGCCTGCCACTTGGTCAGTGGTACTTTACCGAATGCGGCATCTGGTTCTTCACCATGACAATTATTATCGGCAAGGTTGCCGGTATGCAGGAGAAAGAACTCGTCGACACCATCCTGCACGGCTGCGCCGACCTTGTTTCTGTCGCGCTCGTCGTCGCCGTCGCCCGCGGCGTCTCCGTGCTCATGTCCATCACCGGACTCGATGTGTGGATCCTCACCAACGCCGCCAACGCGCTCGCCGGCGTATCCGCCACAGTCTTTGCCCCGCTCTCCTATGCGCTCTACTTTGCCCTGTCTTTCCTCATCCCCTCGAGTACGGGCATGGCAACCGTCTCGATGCCTATCATGGGACCGTTGGCGGCATCCTTAGGCTTTGCCCCCGAAGCCATGGTCGCAATCTATCTCGCCACACACGGCGTTGTAGCGATGATCACTCCCACATGCGGGTCCATCATGGCTGGCCTCGAGCTTGCCCAGGTAAGCTACGCGACCTACATCAAGACGGCCGCAAAATTCATGGTCCTGCTTACCGTGATTACCGTTTCGTTTGTCACCGTGCTGATGCTCGTTTTGTAATCGGCGGGCGCACCACAAATCACATCTTTTGAAAGGGGCCCAAAGAGCCCCTTTCTCTTAGCTCGAGGAGGGTGTCGCTTTATAGCGCCAAACTCGCCCCCGTTCGTGCCGTTTACCGAGCTTTTGGCGCGCGCACGCATTTGTTGTACATCTTTTTTGTAGGATAGACGGGTTATACATGAGGCAAGGCGGTTTAAATGGCATATGGTTTTAACGACGGCGATCAACGGCGACAGAGCGTTCGCCTTGCCGGTCGCGCTACGCCGACGCCCGGAAGCTCGTCTTCTTCCACCGCCGCCAGCCCGCAGTATCCAAGCAGCTCGCAACGGCAGCCCCGCCCTACGCCTCGGCAAAACACCAGCGGTTCTGAGACTCGAGGGCAGGCTAGTACCGCTGCGACTCGCAGACGCGACGGTGCCGTCGCTTCGAGCAGATCCAACGCTAAAACCGAACGGCGCAGTCGCAGTACCGATCAACGCCAAAGCACGCGCTCTTTCACGGGCACGCGCCAGCGCCAGACCGATGTGCCGCAACTGCGTCGCAACGGTCGCCCCCAGCCCGGCATCTTTGTCCGCCGTTCTTTTTCGCGCCCGCAGAACGGACGCAGCGGCCTGAGCTCTCGCCCAGCATCTCGAGCCGGCTCCGGCGCTCCCGCTCTACCCTTCCGCCGCGCACGCATCGCGCTTTGCTCCATCGTCGCGTGCCTGCTCTTTTTATTTTTAGGCTCGTGTATCTCCCACGGATCAGCCGGTCTCGAGCCCACCGCCGAGGACAAGCTGCTCAAGGCCCCCGTCGCGCCCGGTTATTCTTTCGCCTTTTCGACCCCGCGCTCGCAATGGCAAGCCGGCACGATGCCCCATATCTATCAGATCGACCCTGCATGGTCGGAGCTGCCTTACGCCGGCGGTACCATCCGCCAAAATGCTTGCGGGCCTACGTGCCTCACCATGGTCTATATCTTTAAGACGGGACGCACCGATATGACTCCCGTCGATATGTGCGCGCTTTCCGAGGCAGGCAATTACGCCCCCACCGGTGCAACCGAATGGTCGTTTATGACGAGCGGTGCGTGGCAGTTGGGACTTAACGGAACGGAGCTTCATAACGATCGCGACTCGATGACTCAGGCGCTGCGTTCGGGAGCGCCCGTCATCGCCGCCGTTCGGCCGGGCACCTTTACCAACGTGGGCCACTACATTGTACTTTACGGTATTGACGACGCCGACCAGATTGAAGTCTTCGATCCCAACTCGGCCAGCCGCAGCGCCCGGCGCTGGGGCGTCGTAGAGGTCCTCAACGAAGTCGAAGCCATGTGGGCCTACTACTAGTCATTGGGCACTCATTGGGGACAGACTTAAATGAGTGGTCGTCGGGGACAGTCTTACGGACGCCGGCCGAGAGCAAACGAAAAGGGCCATCCCGAACTGCTTGGAACTGCCAGCACGGAAAGCGCATCCTGCTTTGGGGCCCAATAGCGGGATGCGCTTTCCGTTAGCGGCCCGTTTGGGAAACTAGGGACCGCTTTTCGACAAAAATCCGGGATGCATTTTCCGATTGAGGGCCTCAAGGGAAACCGCACCCCATGTTGGACGCTCATTCTGGGATGTGCTTTCCGCAGTTGATCGATGCGGCCTTTAAGGACTGTCCCAAGCTGCCGGCAGGAAAGGAACGTCCCCAAGTGCCGGGTTTCCGCAGCCTGCAATGCTCCTCATGAACAGCCGCCTCAATAACAAAAGCCCCTGCGGCCGAAGCGGACCGCGGGGGCAACAGACCTGCAAGAGTTAACTCAAGTCCTCGCCATTTGATGCAATGACCTTTTGGTACCAGCAGAAGCTGTCCTTTCGGTAGCGATCGAACGTGCCTTTGCCCGTATCATCGGCATCAACATAAACAAAGCCATAGCGCTTCTTCATCTGCCCCGTCGAGGCCGACACCAAATCGATACAGCCCCACGGCGTGTATCCCATCAGGTCAACACCGTCCTCGACAATTGCATCGCGCAGCGCAAGAATATGCCTTCGCAGGTAATCAATATGATACGCATCGTGGACTTTGCCGTCTTCCAGCGCATCGAGTCCGCCCACACCGTTCTCGGCGATAAAGAGCGGAAGATGGTAACGATCGTGGTAGCCGGCAAGCGTCACGCGCAAACCCAGCGCATCGATCTGCCACTTCCAGGCAGTCTCTTTATCCTTGAGGTACGGATTGCGCAACGTCGGGAACACGTTGCCCTCCGCCTTCTCGGCGATCACCTGATCATCGGCGCACACCAAGCGCGAGCAATAGTACGAGAACGAGATGAAGTCGACCGTATGCTCTGCCAGATACTCCGTATCGCCCGGCTCAAAGGGCACGTGAACACCCTCTTTCTCGAGTGCACGCAGCTTCCAAGCAGGATAGGCGCCCGCAGCCATCACGTCTGTGTAGAAGTAGCGGCCGCGGTCCTCCTCATACGCAAGCCATACGTCCTCGGGCGCACAACGGTACGGATAGGTCGCACCGGCAGCGACCATGCAACCCACCTTGTTTGCGGGATCGATCTTGTGCAGAATCTCGACAGCGCGAGCGCTCGCCATAAACATATGGTGCGAGAACGCCGCGGTCACGGCTGCACGGTCACGCTCATCCTCGAGCGTGACACCCGCGTTGAGATAGGACAGCGCCACGCTGTTGATCTCGTTGAACGTAAGCCAATAACGCACGAGGCCCTGGTACGCGCGTCCGACGGTCTCGACGTAGTGCGCATACCGCTCGATCATCTCTCGGCTTTGCCAGCCACCATAGCGCTCGACCAGAGCCAACGGATAGTCGTAGTGCGACAGCGTCACAAGCGGCTCGATTCCATGCTCGCGCAGCGCCTCGAATACCTGACGGTAAAACTCCAAGCCCTCGCCGTTGGGCTCGGTCTCCATCCCTGTGGGAAAAATACGGCTCCAGCAAATTGAAAGACGCAGGCACTTAAAGCCCATCTCGGCAAAGAGCTCGACATCCTCGTGCCAATGATGGAAGAAGTCGTTGCCCCAGCGGCATGGATACAGCCTGTCCGGATCATCCACGGGCTTTTGCCTGCCAAACATTACATCCCAGCGGTCGGAACCCTGTGGGATCAGGTCGGAGTGCGACATGCCGCGGCCGCCCTCGTTCCAGCCCCCTTCGGCCTGGTTGGCGGCGAGGGCACCACCCCACAAAAAGCCCTCGGGCATACCGGCGGCAGACGTTCTGTCAAAGTAACTCATGTTACTCAGCATCCTCGGCAGAAGCTGCCGCGGCGTTCTCCTGCTCCTGAGCCAGGAGCTGGTTATCGTACACCTTAAAGAACGGGTACCAGACCACAGCCATGACCACGATCAAAACGATCGTAAACACCCAGATGCGCGGGTCGAGGCACTGGACAAAGCCCTGAACGAAGATGGGGAACGTGCCGCTCACCAAGATGTAGAAGTTAGAGACAAGACCCAGTGAGACCGCACCCCAATACAGCAGGGCCGAGATCATGCCGCCTAGCACAAACGGAATCATGAGGATCGGGTTGAAGATGATGGGCGCGCCGAAGATCGCGGGCTCGGAGATACGGAAGAAGCTCGGCACGATCGATGCCCTGCCAAATGCCTTGAGCTGCTGCGACTTTGCCCTAAACGCGCAGAGCGCCACAAAAGAGAACGTATTACCCGTGCCGCCGATGAGGTTGATGGCCAACGACATGAGCGCCGGGTGGAACTCAAGCGGCTGCCCGGCAGCATAGAGCGAGGCGTTGGCGGCAAAGGCGGCAAGCGTGACCGGGGCGGTGATGGGCATTACGATCATGTTGCCGTGGACGCCAAAGCACCAAAACAGCAGCGTCATGAAGCAGATAAGCAGTGCGCCGGGCACAGAGTCAACTGCGACGGAAAGCGGGGCAGCGAGCAGCTTCTCGATAACCGAGGGGATGGACAGCGCGGGATCGATCATCTGGATTAGCAGGTTGCCGCCAAAGAAGATGAGGATGTTGGCGAGCATAGGTACGATGGCGCCAAAGGTTTCGGACAAAAACGGCGGCACGCCATCGGGCATCTTGATGGTGATGCCCTTGGTCTGGCAGAAGCGCGTGACCTCGACGGAGACCAAGGCAACGATGATGGCGGTAAACAGGCCCTGCGCACCCAGATAGGTGCAGGGGACCGCCTGGAGCACGGACTCGTCAGCAAGCTGGTAGTAGGACGACGGCGCCGCGGCGATCAGGAACATCACCAGCGAGGTCATACCGGCGTTAAGCTTGGGCATCTTGTAGGTGCCCGCCAGGTTATAGGCGATTGCGAACGTCACGATCACCGACAGTATGCCCATCGTCATGTTGAAGGGAATGAGCAGCGTGAGCTTATTGGCCGTGGCAAAATCGAGCCAAGGGCCAAAGACGGACCAGAACCCGCCCTGCGCCACCAGGTCGGCCGTGACCGGCGGGTTGGCGAGGATCATAAAGACGGCAGATACCAAGATGAAGCTGATCGCGCTCATAAAGCCCTTTTGCATGGAGGCAAAGTGGCGCTCGGTTCCGCAGAAATTGGCGATAGGGGTCAGTTTTTCCTGAAGCAGGGTCATGAACTTCTCCATGGTTGCCTCCTAACCCAACAGCGACTGGGCGAGTGCCAGCACGTTGGCGGCGTTGCCCATGCCGTAGTCCTGTGCGGGGATGACCGCGGTCGGCTTACCGCTCCCCTGCTTGACGGTGTTGAGCTGGTAGGACACCTGCGGCCCCAAGAGCAGCACGTCATAATTGGCGCACGTCTCCTGATACTCGCCGATACCCACCGCATCGATATCGAGCTCGATGCCGTTTTGCTCCGCATATTTCTCGAGTTTCTTCATCAGAATGCTTGTAGACAGACCAGCTGCGCAAACAAGAAGGATCTTCATAAGGGATTCCCTTCGCATTGATTGGTTGGATAGTCACCGCACGCCGCTAGGCGTTCTTGGTTGCAGTGCGCTCATACAGGCAGATCAGCTCCTGCACGAGCTCCTGAGCAAGCATGGAGCACATGAGGTGGTCCTGAGCATGGACCAGCAACACATCCACCGACAGATGCTCGCCCGCTGCCTCAGTCGAAAGCAGCTGCGTTTGGATGTGGTGAGCCTTGATTCCCGCATCCTTTGACTGCTTCATGAGTTTGGCGGCGGCGTCAAAATCCCCCGCCTTTGCCTTTTCAAGGGCTTCGAAGGCAAGGCTGCGTGCCTCTCCCGCTGCAGCGACCAGCTGAAACGAAACCATCTCGGTTCCCTGATCGTCCATAACGGTCTCCTCTCCCGTGATGTTTGGTTTGTACTTGAATATTCGAAACGCCTATCTCCCGCCCGCAATCCTCGAGGTTTATTGCAGGTAGACTGACAGGGTCATCGACAAAAGAAGTCTTAAGCCGTATGCGCTTGCACAAGCGCCATCAGCTCATGCCAGGACCGGCGCTCGCGTAGGCGCTCGACCCCCTGGCGGTCCATAAAGATCTCGGCGAGCAGTGAGCTCAAGATCCGCGCCTCATCGCCGCCCGACCGGGCAAACGACACCATAAAGACGATATCGACCTCATGGCCGTATTCGTCCCAAAGAATGGGATGTTCGAGCAGGCCCACGGTAACAAAGGCCTCGGCGCTCAAGGGATGCATCCCATGGGGCATGGCTACCCCATTGCCAAACGAGGTGGCGCTCGCGCTCTCGCGCTCGGCGACCTCTTGGGCAAACTGGGCATCGACACGGCCGCTCTCGACGGCGCGCTCGGAGAGATATCGGAGAACGGCCTGCTTCGACGACGCCTCAACGCGGTTGAAGAACAGGGCACGGCTAAAGAAAGAGCTCACGGAGTCCGATTGCGCAGTGTCGTCGCTCAGCACCTTGCGGATAGCGTTGACATCGCTCGTCTCCAAGAAGAAATCGGCCTCGCGGACGGGCACGGGCAACTTGACGTTGAGCGGCACCGTTGTGAACACGTAGTCGATATGCGAAAAATCGAACGTTCCCACGCGGGCGACATCGCATGTCTCAATCGAATCGATATACATGCCAAACTGCTTGCGGTACTGGTGCTCGAGCATACGGGCGCTTCCCGCTCCCGAGGCGCACACGATCAGGATGCGTTTGCGACGCGGCTGGTCGGCTTGCTGCTCGAGGGCCAGGGCAAATGCCATGGCGATGTAGCCGAGCTCTTCATCAGAGGGCTGGCTGCCAAAATGACGCTCGAGTACCTGCGAGGTGCCAGCTGCCATCGAATAGGCCAACGGAAACCTCGTCTTGATATCGGACAGCATGGGGTTATCCATATGCATGTGATATTCAAGGCGATAGCCCAGAGGGCCGATATGCCCAGCAAGGTTCATGCGAAGTTCAAGATCGCCGCTAAAGTCAAACCTAAACTCATCGTTGACCGCACGTACCATCTCGGAAGCAATCTCCCACATCTCGTCCGAGATAACGGCAGAGCCCTTCTCGGGCACGCCCGTGCCCCTGCCGAGCAAATGGATTGCGATAAAGGCAACCTCTTCTCGGGGCATGCTCACGCCCAGGGCATCCTTGATGTTTGCGGCAATCTGGAAAGCCGCGGCGTATTCGCGCGTTCCCTCAAGTTTTTGAACGTCCGATTCTGCAGCTGGGACATAGCAGCCCTGCTCGATGCGGCCAAGAGCAATGTAAAGATGCATGATGAGATTGCGGGATGCCAGCGAGCTCACCGTGACGGGCGAGGCCGTCAGAGCATCGTCCACACATGCGGCGATGGCCCGCAGGCGCTCGGCGAGCTTTGCATCGTCGGTGTCGGGCAACACGGGCCTCACCAGCGAGGCCAGGCACAGGCGCCGCTGCGACTCCCCGCCCGCAACGCGGATTCCGTAGCGTGGGCGCTTTTCGAGCGTTAAGTCAAATTGGGCGAGTTTCTGCTCTACCAGACGCATGTCATTGGACAGAGTTCGCGCCGAAACGTAGAGTAAATCCGCATACTCCTCAATCGTCACCCACTGGGACCGCATGAGGAGGTCGTTAAGAAGGAAGGACACACGGCCGTCGCGCGTATCAGGAATGCCCGGATGGGCCAGAGCCGCACCGTCTAGCAAGCGAGCAAGCTCATCTGCACGTGCAACATCGATACGATACTGCCCCTTGCTGCCAACGATGCGTGCAACCCCTGCAAGGTTGTCGTTTGCGCGATGGATATAGTTTCTCACGGCGCGCTCGCTTACCTCGAGACGCTTGGCAAGTACCGCGACAGCGACAGGCTGAGCGTCCTCGATCATATTTACAAGCTGCTTGACGCGAGCATCCATGTCCTCCTCCTTTCCCTGCGTCTAGTCTAACGCGGTAAAGAATGACACTCCACGTCGCGCTCGTTCCGCCAACTCGGAACAGGTTGCGGGGAGTCCAGCTGAGCTATGGAGAGCCTGGGGAGAGGGCCCGAAGGCAATGCGTCGGTGTGGGATGCGCCTTCCCAGCCATTGGGCAGTCATTGGGGACAGACTTAAATGAGTAGTCGTTGGGGACGTTCTTGTTTGGCTAGTCGTTTAAGAACGTCCCCAATGACTATTAAGGACTGTCCCAAGCTGCCGGCAGGAAAGGACCGTCCCCAAGTGCCGGGTTTGTCCCCAATGACTAGGTGAATAGCAAAAGCCCCGCAGTCGGAGCGGACTGCGGGGCTCATGAAGAGAGGCTAGTTTGTGGGCGCTTTGCCTGGCGCCCACGAGAGAGGCAACAGAGTAGAGACTACTCGTGGATGCGGGTGCCGGAGAGGCCGGCCATGGTCTCGGCGGCCTTGTCCAGGGCGCCGATGATGCAGGTGCGGCCCTTGCGGGAACGGGCGAACTTGATGGCGGCGCGAACCTTGGGCTCCATGGAACCCTTGCCGAACTGGCCCTCGTCGGCCAGGCGCTCGGCCTCGTCGGCGGTGAGGTCCTCGAGCTCCTCCTGGTTGGGCTTGCCGAAGTTGATGGCGACGTGCTCGACGGCGGTCAGCAGGAACAGGACGTCGGCGTCGCAGTCCTCGGCCAGCAGCTCGCCGCCCAGGTCCTTGTCGATGACGGCGGGGACGCCCTTGTAGCAGCCCTTGTTCTCGTAGTCGCGGACGACGGGGATGCCGCCGCCACCGCAGGCGATGACGATGAACTCGTTGTCGAGCAGGTTGAGGATGGAGTCGGCCTCGACGATCTTCTTGGGATCGGGGGAGGCGACGACGCGACGCCAGCCGCGGCCGGAATCCTCGACGAAGACCTTGGAGGGGTCCTCGGCCATGAACTCCTTAGCCTGCTCCTCGGTGTAGAAGGGGCCGATCGGCTTGGTCGGGTTCTTGAACGCGGGATCGTCCGGGTCGCACTCGATCTGGGTGACGACGGTTGCGGCGTGCCAGCGCTTATAGCGCTTGTGCATCTCGCGGCCAATGCCCTGCTGCAGGTGATAGCCGATGTAGCCCTGGGACATGGCGCCGCACTCGGGCAGCGGCATCTCGGGGGTGCCGATGGCGTCGTGGGCGGCGGCGAAGGCGTTCTGGATCATGCCGACCTGCGGGCCGTTGCCGTGGGTGATGATGATCTCGTTGCCCTGCTCGATCAGGCCGAGAAGAGCGTGAGCGGTGTTGCTCACGGCCTCGATCTGCTCGACGGGGTTGTTGCCGAGGGCGTTGCCGCCGAGGGCGACGACAATACGATCGGGCTTGCCAAGAGGCTTAGACATTGCTGGAATCCTTTCTGTAAAAGGCCTACAACCCATTAATAACCCGCGTCCGTGCAATACGCGAGTTTATTAAGGTTTATATTCTCTTTATCGCTCATTTTATTCATTTTGAAAATAGCGGAACGGTGAACGGTCGTTTTTGTCCGCTCAGCGTACAGAACTCCAGCTCAGACATATCTACGTAATTTACGTGCGACTTTATTTAAATGAAGCGAGGATTATGTCGGATTATGCAAACTACATCTCTGCTAAACACAAAACGGACAGCGCAATATCTTACTCGCGCTATACGAGATTCTATGCACTTATAAGTCGAGTATGCACCCCTGCAAAAACAAGGGGCTTTTCATCCAGCAAAAGGAATAAAGAAGCGCTCCGAAAAGGCGGCAACAGCCAAGTCCCCCATCCATCCCCAAAGTGGCGCGAGGTTTCGCGGCAAAGCCGCGAAACAGCGAAGGGACGGAATACCCGGCCAACTACGTCCTTCATCCGCCCACACAATCTGAGGACGTAGTCGTAGCAGGATCTGAGGGCTGACCTTCGCGGACACTCCGCAGGACGAAAGAACCCCCGCCGCACGTAGTGCGCAGCGGGGGTTCTTTCATGTCCGAGGACGTCCGCGAAGGTCAGCCCTCAGATCCTGCGGTGAGAGACCTAGGCCTCGTTGTACACCGTCTTGAGCTTCAGCAGGTGCTGATAGCGGTCCATAGCGGCCTGCTCATTCTCCTTGAAGAGCTCCTCGGCGCGCTCGGGGAAGGAACGCGTCAGCGAAGCGTAACGGGCCTCGTTCATCAGGAACTCCTGATAACCGCCCGCGGGCTCCTTGGAATCGAGCGAGAACTTCTTGCCGGCAGCAGCCTCGGGGTTGAAGCGGAAGAGGTTCCAGTAACCGCACTCGACAGCCTTCTTCATCTCGGCCTGGCAGTTCTGCATGCCACCCTTCTTGATGGAGTGCATCTCGCAGGGGCTGTAGCCGATGATGAGGGACGGGCCGTCGTAGGCCTCGGCCTCGTGAATGGCCTTGAGGGTCTGAGCCGGGTTGGCGCCCATGGCGACCTGCGCCACGTAAACGTAGCCGTAGCTCATGGCGATCTCGGCCAGGGACTTCTTCTTGGTCACCTTACCGGCAGCGGCGAACTGAGCGACCTGGCCCAGG